>CAZKRV010000041.1:0-13287 GCA_964555345.1 uncultured Bacteroides sp. | reverse complement strand
CCCAGGGATTTTCGAAGTCCTTGCCCATCAGGATCATGCCACCGCGGGGACCGCGGAGAGTCTTGTGGGTGGTGGTGGTGACGATGTGGGCATATTTCACAGGATTATCGAGCAGACCGGCTGCGATAAGACCTGCAGGATGAGCCATGTCGACCATGAGAATGGCACCGATCTCGTCAGCGAGGCGACGCATACGGGCATAGTCCCACTCACGGCTATAGGCAGAGGCACCGGCCACGATCAATTTCGGGCGTTCGCGGCGAGCCACTTCTTCCATCTGATCGTAGTCTATGAGGCCATCGCTCTCGCGCACATTATATTCAAGCGCTTTATACATAAGGCCCGAGAAATTAACAGGGCTGCCGTGGCTGAGGTGACCGGCGTGGGCCAGATTGAGGCCGAGGAATTTATCACCGGGATTAAGGCAGGTCATGAAGACAGCCATGTTGGCCTGAGCGCCGGAGTGAGGCTGTACGTTGGCATATTCAGCTCCGAAAAGCTGCTTTGCGCGGTCGATCGCGAGCTGCTCTGCCTTGTCGACAACTTCACAGCCACCATAGTAGCGATGGCCGGGATAGCCCTCGGCATATTTATTGGTAAGACATGAGCCCATGGCCTGCATCACCTGATCGCTGACAAAGTTTTCGGAGGCGATGAGTTCAATGCCTTTGTGCTGACGGAGATTTTCCTGCTCAATGATATCAAAAATCTGAGTATCTCTTTCCATTTTACTTATGAATTATTGTACCTTGATGGATTAATTTCTTATTTCTTTTTCTGTACTGAGAAGCCGAATTTACCTAATTTGCGTCCAAGAGAATAATATCCTCCGTGGCTATAGGCAATGAGTCCTGCCCGCTCCATATCAAACGCACCGGTTTCAGGATCGATGAAGCGGTCGTCGGCAAGCACGTCGAGCACTTCAGCAATAAACATATGGTGAGTGCCGAGCGGTACGATGCTCTTGACGCGACACTCTATGCTCAATGGCGACTCAGCAATGCTCGGACATGACACGGCAACCCCTTTGACCGGAGTGAGACCTGTTTCCTTCCATTTGTTGAAGTCGCGACCGGAACGCACGCCGCACCAATCAGTGGCCTTGCACATGGCCTCGGTGGTAAGGTTGACGGTGAATTCCATCTCGCGCTTTATAATATCATAGGAGTGACGACTCGGTCTCACCGAAATATAAAGCATGGCCGGATCCGAACAGATTGTTCCGGTCCAGGCCACTGTTATGAGATTGGAGGAGTCTTCAGCCGAGCCACAACTCACCAGCACCGCCGGGAGCGGATAAAGTTGAGTGCCAGAACGCCAGACCTGCTTCATCGGTGCGATATAATTTGAATCGGATTATTTCGGTGACTGACTGTGACCGCAATAGTGGCAGCGAATCACGACCGGATCACGGTTGATGACCGTGAAGCGGGTGCGCATCGGCTCATTGTTGGTGATGCACTTGGGGTTGTTGCATCTGACGAGTCCAATGAGAGTTTCGGGGAGTGTCACCATCTTTTTCTCTACGACCTCATAGTCGCGGATCACATTGACCTTAGCGGTAGGAGCAATGAGGGCTATGCGGTTGAGAGTATCTTCAGGAAACACAACGTCGGCCACCTTGATTATGCCTTTACGCCCCATGCGTGAGCTGACCAGATTATTGCCTATGGTCACGTTAGTGTCCATGTTTTCAATCCCGAGCAGACGCACCACGTCAAAGAGGGCATCAGCCGGTATGTGATCAATCACAGTGCCGTTGCGCAAAGCAGCTACGGCGAGTTCTTTTTTATTGGAATCTGACATGAGGATTGTGAAGGTGGTTAATTCCTGTTATCTTCTTTAATGGGGACTTCGATGCCGAGTGCGCGACAGATAAGGGCCTGACGGGCATAGAGGCCGTTTTTGGCCTGCTGAAAGTAGTAGGCTTTCGGGTTGTCATCAACGTCACGGTTAATCTCGTTGACACGAGGAAGCGGGTGGAGAATCTTCAGATTCGGGCGTGAGTTATCAAGCATGGAATTGTGAAGATTATAGAGATCCTTGACGCGCTCATATTCCATGATGTCGGTGAAGCGTTCACGCTGCACTCGGGTCATGTAGATGATATCGGACGTGTCTATTACGTCTTCGGAGAAGTCAGAGTGAATGGTGTAAGCAATACCGTTTTCATCGCAGAATCTGATATATTCCTGCGGCATCTGCAATTCCTCGCAAGCCACAAAACGGAATGTCGGGTTGAAGTGGCGCATGGCCATGAGCAGAGAGTGAACGGTGCGGCCGTATTTCAGATCACCAACCATGGTAATGGTCAGGTTGTCGAGGCGGCCCTGAGTCTTGTAGATCGAATAGAGATCGAGCAGAGTCTGCGAAGGGTGCTGATTGGCTCCATCGCCGGCATTGATGATTGGGATGTCGGTGACTTCAGTAGCATAGCGTGCCGCTCCCTCAAGATAATGACGCATAATGATGAGATCAACGTAATTGCTCACCATAATTATGGTATCCTTGAGGGTCTCACCCTTAGAGGTGGAAGTCACGGACGGATCAGAAAACCCGATCACCCGTCCGCCAAGGCGATTGACTGCGGTTTCAAAACTCAAACGAGTGCGTGTGGAAGGCTCAAAGAAGAGCGTGGCCACAACACGGCCGTCAAGGATTTTATGATTCGGATGTTCTTCGAAATACTGAGCTGCGCTCAATATCCGCAGAATCTCTTCCTTCGAAATGTCGTCGATAGACACTAAGCTGTTGCTTGCCATAGCTGAGGAACCGTGAGATTGGTTTGAAATTTGAAAAATGTTTCCGCAAAATTACAAAAAATCGCCGAATGATAGCTAATTTTTCAAAAAAAACCGTAAATTTGCGCAGAGATAATTTAATAACAAACCAATTATGAAGAAAACATTTCTCTTCGCTGCCTTGTCAGCCTTGTGCTCTTTGAGCATGTCGGCAGAGGACTGGGCAGCCAGAATTGACGGCAACGTTTATTTGAATCAGCTGTCGGTCCCCGGTACACATGACTGTGCCACGGGACATGGATTTACAGGATTCATGGGAGGAATTGCCGGCCCCTCGTCGGCCACCACACAGTCACTGACAATCTCAGCCCAGTGGGAATGCGGCGTACGTGCATTTGACCTGCGTCCGGCAGTACAATCCGGTAAATTGGAGATATATCATGGCGTGTGTCAGACAAAACTCGGTTTCACTACCGCACTGACTACTCTGTGTGATCTGCTCGACGCTCACCCAACAGAATTTGCCTTGGTGTTGATGCGCCATGAAACGGACGGCGACAGCAGTAATTCTTCATGGGCTGACAAAGTCACTGAAGAACTTAGCAACGGACGTATAAGCGAACATATAGTTGCTTATTCCCCTACACTCACACTTGATGACGTCAGGGGTAAGATCGTAATCCTGTCACGTGACAAATTTACTTCAGCCACAACCGGATTTATCTCCGGCTGGAGCCACTCTTCAGACTTCGCATCACAGAAAAATGCCACCGCATCGTCGGAAATGGATTCCGGACGTCTTTATGTGCAGGATTTCTATGAGTGCACCGGTAGTGGAGATGACAATGTCAAACGTGAAGCTGTAGCTACCATGTATGACTTCTCTTCGACACTGTGTGATCCATCATCGCCAACAGACATCTGGGTAATAAATCACACATCCGGCTATACAAAATCTGCCAGTTCAGACGGTAACCGCGATCTGGCAGCAAAAGCAAATGCCGCATTGATAGAATGCCTTGAAGACGAAAGTCGTAAAGCCGGTCCTACTGGAATCGTACTGATGGATTTTGCCGGCGTGGACACTTCCGGTAAGTATGACGTGAAAGGTCTGACATTGGTAAATGCCATAATCGACAATAATTTCCGCTATACCATGCGTAAGGCTGAGAATATTGGACCGGTAATCATGGAGCCAACCGCATCAAATAGTTCGACCATTTTCTGGCACTCGATCACCGCAGCGCGCCGTGGAGCGAAGGTGCTGACATCAGAATCGGGAGTATTGTTGGGCGCTTCTGCCGATCAGGTCAACCCTGAACATAAATCGCAGTGGAAGATCGAAGCAAGAGCTGACGGTAAATTCAATATCGTGAATCGCGAGACAGGTTATTATATTTCACCGGTCCGTGCATCGTTCAACTCCGACATACCCATGTCAGCTACCGAACCGAATGCAGGCTGGACGTTTGAATCTGCAGGCAACAACGGTCTCTATGTAATTTACAGCGGCACGAATGTGCAGTTCAACCAGACTCAGGACGCATACTCATGGCATATATATAACTGGTACAGTAGTTTTCCCGACAAGTCCGATGACGGTTGCCTTTTCCGCTTCCGCGTCGTAGATCAGGAGGAAATCAAACAGCCTGATCCGGTCGAACCCGAATCAAGTGTCTACGTGACTTTCGAAGCCTACCGTCAGGACGCAGTAGTAAACGGAGTGCCTAACCACTGGGGAGTCTACCTTCAGGACGCACCCGAAGCCATTGCCGGAGATTCTAAATTCAACAAAACGAGCACTCTCTGCGGTGTCGACACCATCAGCGCCAACACCATCTGGCAGATCACTCCCGGCACTGCCGAAGGCTCATTCCACGTGCAGAACTGGGCTACCAAGAAATACCTTGTAGACTTGATCGCCTACGGCTCGCAAACTGTTACCGAACCCGTAAATATCTGGTTCCCCGAACTTACTAAAGACGGCAAGACCGGCATACAGATCTGTACTGCTGCCGTTCCCTCCAATGCATCTGGTAAAGAAAACTGCCTTGATGCCGACAATTGCGACCGCCTCGTAGGCATGTGGGCCAACGATTATGGTAACCTCTGGTTCAAGTCGCAGATCGACGCCACCAATGACGAAGAGGTAGAAGCTTACCTTGCAAGCATTGCCAACGCAAAGAAAGAACTGGCTGAAAAGATCGCCTACATCGAAGCCAAGATCGAAGACGCTAAGACTCTCGCCGATCTCTACAAGAAGAGCGTGCCTTTCGCCGCCGACGAGATCGACATGGTCGCTGCCTCGCTCAACGCTACCACCGCTGAAGCTTTGCTTGAGAACTATGAAAGCAAGGAACAGTTCGACGCATACTTCCAGGAAGCTATAATCACTCCTCTTGAAGAAACCGTGCTCGACGCTATCGCTGAAAACACCGACAAGCCCTGGACCCTCTTCCAGGATATCCAGAACGCTTACCTCAGCGCCGAAACCAAGTCCACCAACCAGGGCTATGACTCCTTCAATTTCCAGGCTGAAACTGACCACAACACCATATGGACCCTCGTCTCTGCCGGTGAAGGCCAGTACTTCCTCAAGAGCATCAAAGACCAGTATATCGGCACTCCTCAGGTGCACTACTGCCAGGTGCTCGACCAGCAGCCCGAAGCCCCCAACGGCGTGTTCACCATCGGCGTGAGCGAAGGCTACGTGATCTTCAACTCCGTTGCCCAGACCGGTTGCGTGCTCGGCTTCGACTGCAAGAATGATCCCGTTGAGATCATGACCTTCGGCACCTCGCCCAAGGGCTACCTCTGGCAAATAGCCATCACCGAACCTTATGTCAGCCTGACTGATATCTCCTCTGTCGACACTGACAATGGTAACATCTACGACCTCCAGGGCCGCCGTGTAGTAAACCCCACCAAGGGTCTCTACATCATCAACGGCCAAAAGTACCTCGTAAAATAAAGTAGTGTCCCGACGGGGACACCGATCCATAAATTAAACAAAAAGAAGCTGCGCGAATTTGAACTGCGCAGCTTCTTTATTTTTCAGCAATATTGGTATTTACCTCTCCAGCTGGTTATTTTTCTGTCGGTCAAGTTGATGTCGGATATATGCCGGAAGCTTACTCACTACCAGTCTGTATGCCTCTGACAATAGTTCCCGGATCCGGTCATCAGGAATGTCAGACTCCAACCGGATACCGAGCCAATGCTGCTTGTTCATGTGCCATGCAGGAAAGGCTCCATGATAGTGTGCCTGCATATCCGCGATAGTTTCGGAATCAGCCTTCACGTTAATGAATTTCCGGTCCATATCAACGAGGCAGAACCATTTACCGGCGATTGTGAAAGTAGCAAGCATGTTGTATTGTGGCTCACTCCAAGGCATATTCTCTTCTGCTTCAGGCAATGAAAGGCAGAATTCGCGTAGTTCTTCTATATTCATATGTCGTAATGTGTAAGATTCTATTCTGCAAAAGTAACAATTAACGGACAAATATAGTCGAAATTTTTGTAACTTTGCACTCAAGCATATCTTACAAACAGATACATTATCCCGACTTCATGAAATTCAGCGATATACCGGGCCACGAATCGGCCAAGCAGCGTCTGCGGGCAATGGCTGACGGCCATCTGCCCCACGCATTGTTGATTGCCGCGCCGGAAGGTGTCGGTGAAATGATGCTGGCACGCGCATTCGTGCAGTATCTGCACTGCACGAATCATACCCCTGACGGCGATAGCTGCGGAGTGTGTCCGGCATGCGTGCAGCACCAGACGTTTAATCACGTCGATACCCACTTTGTATATCCGGTGCTGAAGAAGAAATCCGGTGGCATAACCATTTCTGACGACTATCTGCCCGAATGGAGGCGTTTTCTCACCGATGATCCATGGATGGATTTCCGCTCATGGCCGGCAATGCTCGGGAAACCGGACGGACAGCCTCGCATCTATGTGGACGATGCCGATGAATTGCGCCGAAAGCTCAGCTTTACGGCCCGGGCGTCAATGCACAAAGTGGCATTGATATGGCTTCCGGAAAAACTGATGGAGGCTGCAGCCAACAAGCTGCTGAAATTACTTGAAGAGCCTGCTCCTGATACGATGTTTGTGCTTGTCAGCAATGAACCGGGGCAGATTCTGCCCACAATCTATTCGCGTACACAACGCATTGAACTGAAAAGGCTCCCGGACTCAACCGTGGCCGGACTGCTAATGACCGAGTGTGCGGTCAACGAAGCCGATGCCATGGCTGCCGCCCACAATGCCGAGGGAAACTATCCGGCAGCACTGAGCGCCATAAAGGCATCGGACGTGAGCAGCCGTTTTCTTGAATTGTTCATGCGTCTGATGCGTTCGGCCTACGGACGCAAAGTGGCAGATCTTAAAGTCTGGTCAGAAAAAGTGGCTGAACTTGGACGCGATTCCGAAAGCCGTTTTCTTACCTATTGCGAACGCATGGTGCGTGAGAATTTTATCCTCAACCTGCATAATCCGGCACTAAATTATCTGGATTCGGCCGAACAGGCATTCAGTGCCAGATTCTGTCCGTTTATCAACGAACGCAATGTGGAAAGGATAATTAGCGAGCTTGAGCGTGCAAGAATCGACATTGAGGGCAATGGGAATGCTAAGATCGTGCTTTTTGATCTGGCTATACAAATCATCATATTATTGCGCCTCTAATGGAACAATCATTTCTTGAAGCTATAGCTAAATATTATCATGAACACCGAGAGTGGGAATTGAGCCGATTTACTTTCGTATTCCCGAATCAGCGTTCAAGCCTTGTATTCAAGCAGATTATAACCCAACTGACCGGCAATAACTCCGAATTGGCTCCAAGCATATTCATCACCATGGCGGAGCTTATGGAGAAAACAGCCGGTTTGCGGCGTGCATCGCCAAATCAATTGCTCATATGGCTATACGTAGCCTATTGCACGGTCAGGAAGCGTCACCCCATGGCTGATGGAAGCCAGGCCATACCTGAGGAATTTGACCGGTTCAGATATTGGGGCGAAATGTTGCTACGCGATTTCGATGAAGTAGACCGATATCTCGTCAACCAGCATGAGCTATTTAAGAACGTCAGGAATTTCAAAAGCATACAAACCACATACCTGACCCCTGAACAGCTTGAGATAATCAAGACCTACTGGGGTGAAGATCCATATTGGGGACATCTTGATCAGCAACCGGCCGAAGCAGATGATGATTCGACTCCATTTTGGCGGCATATCACCGGACCGGAAGGAGCCACCGGCCGATTTGCAATGCTATGGGAACTGCTCGGAGAGGTCTATGATGAATTCAGACACATATTGCTGGCCCACAACAAGTGCTATTCCGGCATGGCATTCCACATTGCCGCTTATAAAGCCAGACGCGGAGATATGGCGGACTTCCGTTCTGAAATGCCCTATGTCTTTATCGGCTTCAGTGACCTGTCACCATCGGAACTCACTGTGATGGAAGAGTTGCACAAACGCGGGCGGGCACAATTTTTCTGGGACTATAACCCTGAGCTGATGGGACCAGACGGAGCATCGTCTGCCGGCCGATTTGTAAGGCAATATATCAGGCGTTTTCCTCAGGAAACGGAGTTGCACGGCCTCTATCCTGATAAATGCAATGTGGAAATAGTGGCTATACCCACCAATACCGGACAGGCCAAGGCTGCAGCGGAACTCCTGACCGACAAATCTGTACTTGTGCTCCCTTCGGAAGATATGCTTCTGCCGATGCTGTCATCTTTGTCACGGAAGAAGTTTCCTCAGGTGAGCGTAAGCATGGGCTATCCGCTCCGGCTCACCGAAGTGGCATCACTTTTTTCATCGGTAGTGTCGATGCAACTTCGCCTTGTGACCCGTTCCGACGGATCGGTGGAATTTTTCCGCGATGACGTGATGGCTATTCTCTCCCACCCGCTCATAGCATTTAACTTCCCCGCCGAAAGTCAGGCTATAACAGACTATATGGCGGAAAACTATCTGTTTAATCTTCCGGCCAAAGCCATAGCCGGTTCAACATTTGAGGTACTTGCGCCAATATTTACGCCGGTCACTGATGCCGGAAATGTGGATCAGGTCATGGACTACCTTGATTCATTTACAGCCTTCGCCGCATCGGCAATAGCAGATGATCCGGCTAAGATACTTAATCGCAAGGTGTGCCAATTCTTACAGAAGCAGACTCAGGAGCTCCGCATGCTGATTCAGGCCAATCCTGATGTGACGATGCGTCGACACACTTTTTTCCATCTTGTGGAGAGTGCGATGTTCCGGCGTCCAGTACAGCTCACGGCCAGACCCGGTAACGGACTGCCGATTCTCGGCATGCTGGAAACCCGTGCACTATGCTACGATCATGTTGTCATACTCTCGTTGTGTGACCGTGTATTCCCGGGCCGACGTTTTGCGAAATCATTCATACCTGTGTCGTTGCGACGCGGATTCGGCATGCCGACACCTGATGTTGCCGAATCAAACATGGCATATAATTTTTACCGGCTGCTTTCACACGCCGGGTCTGCTACACTGATGTTTGACTCCCGCATGGGTGGCTTGAGGTCGGGCGATATGTCACGATTCCTTTATCAGCTCCGCTTTATGAATTTCAAAGGGATCAACGTGACATACAAGTCGGCTTCGCTCGGAGTGATTCCCCCACCCCGTCCGCAACTCCCGTCTGGCAATGCCTCAGGTGTGCAGAAGACGGCAGAAGTGATGGCGCGCGTCAACAGATTCAGGGATCCGGACTGTCTGCGCACCAACGCCCTGTCGGCCAGCGCACTGAAAACATATATAAATTGTCCGCTCTCATTCTATCTTGAATACGTTGCCGACATAAAAGTGCCGGATCTCGTGGCTGACGATATTGACAGCGCGACTCTCGGGTCAATATTCCACTCCGTCGCTGAGCGTATGTATAGCCTGATGAGAGACGAAGGGAAAAATCCGATCGGTCATGACAAACTTATGGAGATGATGTCGGACCCGCGGCTCTCAGAAGAGATCAGACGTGCGATAAACATACATAAAGTTCATATCCCAGAGAAAATAGCAGATCCCGATGATCCTGAGAAACGGATCGAGAATCCTGCACTTTCCCGGCCGCTGGACCCACAGGACCTGATGCTGGACAAGATGGTGAGGGAAATGATCAAGACCATGGTGGAGACCGAGCCTGAGCAATTTGACTTCATTCATGCCGAATTCCGCATGCGTCGGCAATGGACCCCGATGGCCACTGTGGTCGGCCCGTTTAATTTCACAATGTCAATTGACAGAATCGATGCTGTAAACAACGGAAAACTGCTGCGATTCATAGATTACAAGACCGGAACGGACAATACTTCGTTCGACAGTGTAACAACACTGCTTACAGCCACCTCCGACAAACATCTCGGCGGAATATTCCAGTTGCTTCTATATTGCTGCGCATATGCCGACATGACTGATAATCATACGACACCCATACAGCCGCTGATCTATCCTATAAAAAATATGTTTGACCCGTTAAAAAGGGTGATATCTCAATCGCAAGAAGCAGTTAATGATACGGGTAAAAAGAAGATAATCAAAACCGTAATTGAGGATTATAGGATCATTGAGCAAGAATTCAGACTGGCTTTAGCAAACAGAATTGCGGAGATCTTTGATCCGTCAGTACCATTTTACCGCTGTGCCGGATCAGCAGAAGGGCCATGCCGATACTGTAAATTCCGTCAGCTCTGCGGCGTGTGATCGATAATATAATGGCCGGACTCTACATACATATACCATATTGCACCGTCAAGTGTGCATATTGCGACTTCTATTCCGGTCCACTCCGTGGATTTGAAGCTGAAGCCTACGTCGGTGCAGCACTGACCGAACTCCAAGCTCGACGACATGAAGTGACACGGAGTGAAGATGAACTGTTTTCCACCGTTTATATCGGAGGCGGCACACCTTCCGCAATTGCCCCGTCACTACTGTCGGTATTTTGTTCCATGGCAGCTCCTGATGCGGAAATCACCATTGAGTCTAATCCTGAAGACGTGACAGAACTCTGGGCCGATGAAGCTATGAAAGCCGGCTTCAACCGCGTGAGTATGGGGGTGCAGTCTTTGGCAGACGGCGAACTTCGCAGCGTAGGCCGCCGTCACACGGCGGCTCAGGCTCTTCAAGCTGTGAAAACTCTCAGGCAATCAGGATTTTCAAATATAAGCCTTGACCTGATCTACGGACTGCCAGAGCAAGATCTGCAATCATGGAAGGACTCACTTGACGGTGTGCTTGACCTGCATACACCTCATCTTTCAGCATATCTTCTCAGCTATGAACCAGGCACCAGGCTATATACACGACTCATGGCCGGAAAAACGAAAGAGGCATCTGAAGAACTTATAACGCAGATGTATGAGTATCTATGTGAAGCAACCCGCAAGAATGGACTGGAACATTACGAAATTTCCAACTTCGCTTCTCCAGGCATGAGATCGCGCCACAATTCTTCATATTGGGATTTCACTCCATATCTCGGTATCGGTCCTGGCGCGCACAGTTTTGATGGACAGACACGCCGATTTAATCATGCTGACTTTAATGCCTATATGAAAGATCCCGCGGGATTCACCACAGCAGAACCGTTTGAGCCTAATGCCATTCATAATGATATGGTAATCACCTCTCTGCGCACTGCCGATGGGTTTGATCCGGCAATACTTTCTGCAAAAGAATCTGCCGATGCCAAACGTCTGCTCGAAATGACTGACCACGGACGATGGCGCATCGCTGAATCAGACTGGTTACTCTCCAATTCACTTATGGAGCCGTTCATCAGAGTGGATTGATGAAATATCAAGAAAAAAATGTAAATTTGCAGCCGATTTATAAACCAGACACCTGAATATTTGAATATATGAAGTCAAAAGACGAACTTATCGACGATCTGCTCACTCTCGCTTTTGCAGAAGACGTGGGAGATGGTGACCATACGACCCTGAGTACTATTCCAGCCGATGAAATCGGACGGCAACGCCTGATAGTCAAAGAAGAAGGCATACTTGCCGGAGTGGAAGTGGCCCATAAAGTTTTTGAAAAATTCGACCCGGAACTGCGCATGACCGTATATATAAATGACGGCACACACGTAAAGCCCGGTGATGTGGCATTTGAAGTCGAAGGACGCGTGCAGTCCCTGCTGCAGACGGAGCGTATCATGCTCAACATCATGCAGCGTATGAGCGGTATAGCCACTACTACCCGACGCTATCAGCAGGAGCTGGAGGGTTTGAAAACGAAGGTGATAGACACTCGCAAAACCATGCCGGGTATGCGTGTGCTTGATAAAGAGGCCGTGGCTATAGGCGGAGGTGGCAATCACCGCATCGGACTCTTCGACATGATTTTGATAAAAGACAATCATGTGGACTTTGCCGGAGGAATACCTCAGGCCGTAAGTGCTGCCAAGGAATATTGCAAACGCACCGGCCGCGACCTGAAAATCGAAGTAGAGGTACGCAACGAGCAGGAGATAGATCAAGCCCTTGCTGCCGGAGTAGACCGCATCATGCTTGACAATTTTACGCCCGAACGCACTGCAGAGGCCGTCAAGCGTATCAATGGAGCCACCGAAGTAGAATCGTCGGGAGGAATCACTCTGGCCACTTTGCGACAATATGGTGAATGCGGTGTCGATTTTATTTCGGTAGGTGCACTTACCCACTCCGTCAAGGGGCTTGATATGAGTTTCAAAGCCTGCTGAATGAAGCCCGATGAGCAACCAGGACGAACAGCAGAAACCAGCTCAGCAACCTCAGACAGGGGTCAACATCAGTAAGGAGCAGTTATCGCAGCTGCCGGCAGAAACTTTTACCGGCAGAATCATTCTTGTGCAGGACCCTATCACTGCACGCAAGGCCATGCATTACCTCAATGACTGCCCTATCGTGGGATTTGACACGGAGACGCGTCCCAGTTTCCGCAAAGGACAGAATCATCAGGTAGCACTAATGCAGATATCTACCACTGATTCCTGCTTCCTGATCCGACTGAATCGACTTGGCGTGTTTCCGGAGCTAAAGGAGTATCTTGAAAATCCCGCCATCACCAAAATCGGGTTGTCACTTAAAGATGATTTCCATACTATCAACCGGCTTTGTCCGGTTGAGCCGAAAGGATTCGTTGAACTGCAGCAGCTTGCCCGTGAATATGATATAACCGACAGCAGCCTCACTAAGATCTATGCCATACTATTCGGTCATAGAATTTCAAAGGCTCAGCGACTGACCAATTGGGAAGCAACGGAACTCACTATGCCACAACAGCAATATGCAGCTCTCGATGCTTTTGCCTGCTTGAAAATATATCACTATCTTCGGTCAGGCGCTTTCCTCCCGATGGAGTCTCCATACTTTCATCAATAAAAAAGTCACGAAAAAGTTTGGCCAGTTCGGAAAATGTGCGTACCTTTGCAGCGCTTTTAAGGCATAGCGGGGTGTAGCTCAGCCCGGTTTAGAGTACGCGTCTGGGGGGCGTGTGGTCGC
>CAZKRV010000040.1:0-13337 GCA_964555345.1 uncultured Bacteroides sp. | reverse complement strand
TCAACTTTATGGAGGGGTGGAGTGTTTATAGAATGTTATAGAGACATAGTTTAACACTTATTTCGACATTATATCACTTTCTAACTATTTATATTGCAGCATGAAAAAACTGTTTTCAATCTTTCTGGCCGTTGTGCTTACAGGCATTGCAGCCGTGGCCCAGCAGCAGAAGACGGTGACCGGCACTGTGATTTCGGCATCGGATCATGAGCCGCTGATCGGTGCCACGATCTTAGCGGTAGGTACACAGATCGGTACGGCAACCGACATTGACGGACATTTCACATTGTCAGTGCCTGATACCGCAAATGAATTGGTGGTGTCATACGTAGGATATCAGAGCCTTACGGTTCACCCCGATTTTTCAGGACCAATGACAATCAGACTCGTGGAGCAGTCGACCAAACTCGACGATGTGATCGTAGTGGCCTACGGCACCTCCAAGAAGAGTGAATATACCGGCTCGGCTTCGGTGGTAAGCGCAGCCGACATTTCTGACGCGCTCGTCAGCTCGGTGACCTCGGTGCTCCAGGGCAAAGTGTCGGGCGTGCAGACACAAAGCTCCGATGGCCGTCCCGGCGGTCAGCCGACCATTCGCATTCGTGGTGTCGGCTCAATCAATGCATCGGCCAATCCTCTTTATGTGGTTGACGGTGTGCCCTATGAAGGAGACATCGCCCAGCTGGCATCGACTGATATCGAGTCGATGACCGTGCTGAAAGATGCCGCTTCGACAGCACTCTATGGTGCGCGCGGTGCCAATGGCGTGGTGCTGATCACCACCAAAAAAGGCTCGACCGGCGAGGCTAAGGTGACTCTTGAGGCGCGCTGGGGCAGCAACCGTCGTGCACTTGACAACTACAACGTGGTGAACTCTACCGCGAAGTATATGGAGATGCTCTATTCGGGCTATTACAATTATGCCACACAGACCGTAGGCCGTGATCACAACACGGCGTGGAACTATGCCAACAATCAGGTGATGCCTCTCAACGGCAAGGGCGGCGTGACCGGCTACCGTATATATGATGTGCCGGTGGGAGAGCGTCTGATAGGCCACAACGGACGACTTAATCCAAATGCCACGCTGGGCTACAGCGACGGTACATATTACTATACTCCCGATGACTGGACAAGCCACACCATTCAGAACGGCCTCCGCCAGGAATATAATCTGGCTATCAGCGGCGGCACCGACAGACTGAAATATTATGTGTCGGCTTCGTACCTGGGTGACGAAGGCATAATCCAGCGCTCGGACTACAATCGCTTCAGCACACGCGCCAATGTGGACTATCAGGCCAAGAAATGGTTGAAGGTCGGCACAAACATGGCGTATATATACACTTCGTCGAATTATCCGAGCGACATGGATACCCAGAACTCGTCATCGAGCGCCAATGCGTTTTATCTGATCAATTCGCTTGCTCCGGTATATCCCATCTTTGTTCGCGACGCTTCGGGACAGATCATGCGCAACGAGCAGTATAACCGTCCGGTCTATGACTACGGCGACGGCTACAGCACGAACTTCGAGCGTAACTATATGTCAATGTCGAACCCCGCCGGACGTCTGGCCTATGACAAGGACCAGATCCTCTCCGATGCCTTTGACGGCAAGTGGTATGCCACGATCACTCCCATCGACGGACTCACAGTGACCGGTACCGCAGGCTATTTCGTCGACAATACACGCGAACACGTGGCAGAGAATCCGTTTTATGGCCAGAGCGCCGAGTCAAAGGGCGCTGCCCAGCAGTATGCCGGACGCACCATGAGCCTCAATCTGCAGGCGCTGGCATCGTATACCCATACATTCGGTGACTCTCATCACATGGACCTGATGGTCGGCTATGAAAACTACCACATGACTCATGAATACGTCTATGGCCTCGGATACAATCTCTATCTGCCTGAGGGCTGGAACGTGAGCAACACCATTGATAAGCAGGTCACATCAGGTGCCAAAGATATAGACTATACCACACGCGGTATATTCGGACGCGCCAAATATAACTATCAGGGTCGCTACTTCGCACAGGCGAGCTATCGTCGCGACGCTTCGTCGGTGTTCGCTCCCGGTCATCGCTGGGGTAACTTCTGGAGCGTGAGCGCCGGCTGGGACATTGCCAAGGAATCATTCATGCGTCAGTACACCAACGTGGATCAGCTGAAGTTTAAGATCTCATTCGGCCAGAACGGTAACGACAAACTGTCGGGCGACATGGCCTCCTATCCTTATTATTATTACGCATGGCAGGACCAGTATCAGGCCACTGGCGCCAATGGAATCTGGAATGATGCCACTCTCGTGTTCAAGGGTAACCGCGATATCACCTGGGAGACCTCCAACGCCTTCAATACCGGTTTCGACTTCTCTCTGTTTCAGGGACGCTTGAGCGGCACGGTGGAATACTTTAACCGCCAGACTTCAGATATGCTCTTCAATATGCCTGCAGCGCCCTCGCTCGGCTACTCTTCCTATCCTGCCAATGTCGGTTCGATGCGCAACTACGGCGTGGAGATCGACCTTAACGGCACCATCATCAACACCGCCGACATCACCTGGGACGTGAACTTCAACATCACGACCATGGGTAACAAGATCATCAAGCTGGCTGATTATCTCAAGGGACAGTGGATCAACGGCAACCGCATCTTCTGCGAAGGTGAGAGCATGTATCAGCTCTATATCCCCTCCTATGCCGGTGTGGACGAAAAGACAGGCGAGGCCCTCTATTGGGGCAAGCTGAACGACGGTACCGAGGTGAAGACCACCGATTGGGAGGCCGTATATTCCGGAAATGACAACATGGTCGTCAACCGTAAGAAGACAGGTTCGCTGCTGCCCAAGGCCTATGGCGGCTTCGGCACATCGCTCAAGGCTTACGGCATCGACTTCTCGATCAGCTTTGCCTATCAGTTTGGTGTCAAGATCTTTGACAATACCTATCGCAGCTTCATGCACGGCATGAGCACCAACGACATAGGCTCCAACTGGCACGTGGATATGCTTCGTGCATGGACCCCCGACAACACGAAGACTGACGTGCCCCGTCTGAACTCCGGTGACCAGTACACCAACGCCACCTCCGACCGCTTCCTGGTGTCGAGCGATTTCCTCTCCATCAACAATATCACACTGGGCTACACTCTGCCCGACAAATGGACCAAGGCCATCGGTCTGGAATCAGTCAGGGTATATGGTGCGGCTGAGAACGTGGCTCTCTGGACCAAGCGTCACGGACTCGATCCCCGCCAGAGCTATTCGGCAACAACCAACTCCACCTATAGTCCTATCCGTTGCATATCGGGTGGCCTGCGTGTAACTTTCTAAATCATAATTCTCACACCTCAACTATTATTATATATAGATATGAAAAATCTGATTAAATTCATGGCTCCGGTGCTGGCCGTGGCAGCCATCAGCATAACCTCCTGCTCTGATCTTGACACAGATCCTATGTCGCAGAACGTGACTGCCGGACAGAAGTCCGAAGCCAAGGAGATGAACCCGGAGATGGCCCTGGCCGGAGTGACCGGTGTGGCCGCTACGCTCAATACGTTTCAGACAATTCTGGCGCGTCACAATGACTTCGGATATCCGGCGCTGATGCTCTTTTCTGACTGTCGCGGCGAGGATATGGTCAGCCCCAATTCCGGCTATAACTGGTTTGCCGACGCGGCTGAAATGAGTGACTGCAACACTACCTCCGATCATACCGAACTGACCTGGGGAATAATGTATCAGCAGATATTTGCCGCCAACGCCGTGCTGACCGACATCAATGCCGACACGACCGATCCGCTGCTTCAGTTCTATCGCGCGCAGGCTTTGGCATTCCGAGCTTTTGACTATATGATCCTGGCCCAGAACTATCAGTTCCCCTACGCAGGCCATCAGGAAGATCCCTGCGTGATGATCGTGACCGAGGAGAATGCCGACGGCTATGCCGCTACCGGCGCGCCCCGCTCCACCGTGGCACAGACTTATGATCAGATCATGAGCGACCTTGATTCCGCCATCGATCTGCTCACTGAGTCGGGTGTGAGACCTGCTGACGTGATCTCTGCCCAGCCGAAGCGCCTGATCTCGCTGGCTACCGCTTATGGACTCCGCGCGCGCGCCAATATGCTCATGGAGAAATGGGCTGACGCCGCTTCTGACGCATCGACAGCAATAACCCTCGCCGCACGCGAGGGCATCACTCCGCTGAGCGCTACAGAGGCTTCGGTTCCGGGCTTCAACGACATCAGCTCACACAGCTGGATGTGGGGTGTGGCTGTGGCTGAAACGGATAGGGTTGCCACTTCCGCAATCGTTAACTTCCCATCACACATGGGTTCGCTCAACTATGGCTATGCCTCGGTAGGAGCCTACCGCAGCATCAGCAAGGTGCTATTCGAGTCGATACCCGACACTGACGTGCGCAAGGGCTGGTGGCTTGACGGCGACGGCATGTCGGCCAACCTTAGCGATGCTTTCCAGAACTATGCTTCGGGACGCGGTGTGCCTCCTTACGCACAGGTGAAGTACGCTCCCTATCATGATGAACTCGGCACAACCAACAATGCCTCTGACGTGCCTCTGATGCGCGTGGAGGAGATGTATCTGATCCAGGCCGAGGCTACAGCAATGGCCGGTCAACCTGCTGAAGGCATGAACATGCTGACCCGCTTTGTGACCGCATATCGTGACCCCTCATATTTTGCTACGGCAGCGACTGCCTCTGACGTGCAGGAGGAAGTGTTTCACCAGCGCCGCATAGAGCTGTGGGGCGAAGGCATCACCTACTATGACTTCCTGCGCCTCAACAAAGGCATAGACCGCCGCGGCGCCGGATTCCCCACCGAATGGTGCTATGTGGTGCCCGCCGGTTCGGACCTGCTGCGTCTTCCCATTCCCAATGCCGAAATCCAGGGCAACGAAACTTTCCGCACTGCCAACAACAATAACCCCGGCGCAGCTCGCCCAATAGCAGTGCCCGACCTCTGATCTATCACCCATAATCAAGATAATAAGCAATGAATACGAAAACTATATCAGCGGCCATGGCGCTCATAGTCTCAGCCATGAGTCTCGCCTCATGTGACGGCAAAGAAGAGGTGGACTATGCTCCGGCCCATACTCCCGAAGGGCAGCGCGTGTATTTCGCCGAGTTGAACTATACTGAAGAGGTGGCTGACGATGCCACCGGTGTAACCCTTGAAATCTATCGTCCGGAAGCCGTAGCCACCGATGCCTTCAGTGTGCAGCTGCTTGCCGACGGTAATACCGACCTGCTCCATGTGCCCGCCGAGGTGACTTTTGCGGCGGGAGAGACATCGGCCTCCTTCACCGTGGCATTCGATGCCATGAAGCTGGAGTCGGCCAAGCCATATACCGTGAACATAGCCATTGACGAGGCTCAGGCCAATGAATATGGCATATCCTCCACCACACTGACCGTGAAGCGCCTGTCATGGACCGAATGGAGCGAACTGGGGGCAGGTACATATACCTTTACCCTCTGGTATGAGGGCGATGCTCCCGCCAAGGTGATGGAGCGCCATCTTGAAACAGACGCCAACGTGGCACAATATCGCTTCATGGTCAATTTTGATGAAGATGATCCCGAAGCCTATGACCTTTATCTCGAGGCTTCGACCGACGACGGCGGTAAGTCGATCATAGTGCCGGAGCAAGTGGTAGGGTTCCACCCTTCATATGGCGATGTTTTTCTAAGCGACCTATACACTTATACCGGTAATCCCGCTTATGCGCCAGATTCGCACTTCGATGCGGAAACGGGACTCTTCTCGCTATACATGGTGCTCTACTGTGATGCCGGAGTATTCGGCGACGGCACGGAATACTGCCGTCTATCCCCTGCTAACTGATCTATCTCAAAGGATATAAAGCGTAATCAGCCACCTGATCCGTGTCGGGTGGCTGATTTTTGTGTTATCGGCGGGAGCGGAGAGGGGGAATGGTGATGTCGGGATAGTGGTCGGCGGTGACGGTGCCGTCGGGATGGTTGGTGATGAGTATGGCGTCGATCTGGACCTCGTGTGGAAGGTTGCGCGAGCGGACGTAGGTGGCGGCGGCGCGGGAGAGGCGGCGGATCTTGGCGGAGTCGATGCCGTAGCGCCAGTCGGGGGAGTCGGCCTTGCGGGTCTTGACCTCGACGAAGACGATGCGGTTGAAGTGTTGGGCTATTATGTCTACTTCGACATTGCCTATCAGTACATTGCGGTCTACGATGGCATAGCCGGCGGCAGTGAGCAGTTCGGTGGCGGCGTCTTCGCCGCGGTGTCCTATCTCGGTCGTGTTCATAGGGCGGTTTTTGATGCGAGTATGCGGTGGCCGATGCGGCAGTAGAGGCATTTGCGTGAGTCGCAGTAGTTGCGGCGGAGTCCGATGAGCGCCTGAGATGTGAAGGCATTGTTGCAGCTTACGCCGGCCTGCTCGAAGGAGGCGACAAGAGAATTGCGCTCGGGCGGGAGATGCTCAAGTATGTCGACGGCGAGTTCGGAGTGCCGGCGGCTTCCGGTGAAGTATGAGTAAGCGTAGAGCAGCGGGACTACTACATTGATTATGAGTACATCAATGGTGGACCGGCTGAGGGCGGCAGGGACGCGCGCGGCGGGAGAACTTCCGAGGGTGATGTGGTCGGCCCAGTAGCCTGACAGAGTCAGGTCGGAGAATATGACGCGGGCGTCGTCTTCGTTGCGGGCATCGAGCACCCTGTGCATGAATCTGAAACCATGGTGGATCATCAGGGCGAGCAGGGCGATGCGGCGGTGGGGGAAGGAGGCGGGGCGCATCCTTGACATCTTCCAGCCGAGCGGTTGCGGGCGGTGCAGTGAGAACTTGTTGGCCAGATAGATGTATTCGCTCTCAAGTGTGGCGGGATAGCCGGAGGAGCCTTCCGGTATGAGTCCGGCCTGCCCGAAGAGCAAGGCTTCGATTGAGGTGAGCGAGTCGGAATGCTTCATCATGAAGCGGAGGGGAGTGGCGAGAGCGAGGCGCTCGAACGGCTCGGAGTTGACGCCTGTGCCGAGGGCGCGGGCGAGTGTGACGTAGGCCGCGTCTTCCCAGCTGCCGTTGAAGCGCCGGAGGAGGTCAAGTACACGAGCGCCCTTTTCGTTGAGGCGCTCGAAGGTCATGGAGTCGAGCCAGTCACGCAGGTAGAGGCGTGGAGTGGACCCGATGGCGGCGGCGCAGGCGAGGGAGGCGGCGGGAGTGTTGACAAACTCGGCATATCGGCGGGAGAAGTCTTCGGCGCATTCGATCTGTATCTGCGGGATCAGCGATCCGTCGGAGCGGTGCACGTCGCAATCATCGTATCGCACCACGTGGAGTATCACGGAGTCGTAGGCCTTGTTGTCCTGGTGTCCGTGGCGAAACCAGTCGGAGGCGCGCACGTGTATCTCGACGTTGCCGCACCAGATCCGGTTGTCGATCCTGATCTTGGCATTGAAGAAGTCAGGACCTGCATCAGTGTTGTGGAGTCCGGGATCAATGATTGAGATGCGTTGTCCGGCCGAGGTGGAGAGCGGCGCGGGAGGGATCAGCCGGTGCCCCCAGATATAGTGCAGGAGTTCTTCGTGCATGGCGACGCTTCAGAGTATGCTGAGGTGACGGAACATTGCGGCATAGTATTCGGCCTTGCGATCGAGAGCGAGGGGATAGGCCCGGCTCGTTGATGGCATGCGCCAGATCTCGAGGCCATGGCCGTCGGTGAGCATCTGTCCCATCTTGGGGAGGTGAGTGGCGGTGAGTGAAGCCACTACCTCGGCCGCTTTCTCGCCGGTGGTGGCCACAGTGTGGCAGTCGGGCATCGAGTCGAGCAGTTGTTGCAGCGGCACCGGTTCAACTATCTCCAGAAACTTGTCGGAGGCATTTCCCCGTAGACGTCGCACCTTGCGGGCAGTATCGTTGAGGGCGATGTGGCGTTCGGTCATGAGCGCGATTATGCGGTCAAGGTCGAAGCGACGGGCGGCGGGATCGTAGAGTGCGTTGCGGTCACCGAGGAAGAGGAGGCCGCATATGCGCCAGAAGTCGTTGGTGGGGTTGGGATAATAGAAGTCCATGCTCCAGCGGTGAGAACCCGGAGGGAAAGTCCCCATTATTAAAACGCGAGCACCCTCGGGAACGAAAGGTTCCCAAGGGTGACATTCGATTTCGTGACAGTCCATCGTCAGGTTTTTACCAGTTGCCCCAGCCACCCTGTGATGAAGAGTTGTAGAGGCCGTAGTTGTTTGACGGATCGTTGATCCACTCGATATGTCCTTCGATCCATGTGCGGAGCGCTTCGGGAGAAGGAATATATGAGTGATAAGAACTGGACTGGAGTATGGTGGCGTCGGCGGCAGCGGAAGGCTCGAGGGCGTCGGCATAGGCGTCGAACGCGGCGAAGAATTCGTCGACGTGATTTTTGTAGAATTCATTCCATATTTCGGCGTATCGCTTCAGGAATGTCGAATCCTTGACCAGCTGGAGGAAGAATTTGCTACCGGTGCTTGTGGTGGAGGAGAAGAGAGGGATCTGGTAGTTGACACCCGACCACTGGTCATCATAGCCGAAGGCCCAGTCAAAGTCCCATACCGGTCCGAAGTGATATTTTTCGCCGCGGACTTTCCAAAGGAATACGCTTTTGGGGTGCTTTACCTCCTGATTGGTGCAGAAGTTGAACACCATGATGAATCGCACGAAGGCATCAAGGTCAACGGCTTCCCAGATGGCGCTGCCACCTTTGTTGACGGCTTCTTCCATGGCGGTGAAGTCATTTTTCCATTCCTGAAGCCACGTCTTCAGCTCAGTAGGGTCTTCGGGCGCGTCGGGGTCCTTGACCCTGACAGGAAGTCCGAAGATGCTGCTTGTGAAGGGGAGTTCGTCGGCATCGGCTGAATAGGTGTCAAGCTCGAACATGATCGAGTTAGCCTCCTCTTCCTTTGTGAGGTCTACGGAGCCGTTGTTGATACCGACCTTTTCGGTGAGCATGTATGATCCTTTGTAGTTGCCGTTGAGATATACGTCGACCGGAACCACGTGGTTGGGATATTCGCAGCCGATGAGCTGAGCGAACTTGTCAGCGACGAAGTTACGCATCAGGGATTTATCCATATAGTTGGCGAGCAACACATAGTTCTTGGCCTTCTTGAGTCCGCAGAGCTTGGTCTTTTCGTTAAACTTGAGGCGGTATGGCTTTTTGGGCATACCCCAGGTGGTGTTGCCTCGGCCGCGTATGCGCATGGAGTCGACTTCGACATCGGGGAATATGCCGTAGCCTTGCAGTTTCAGCGAGGCATATACATAGTCAGTCTTGGACTGGATTTCATAGATGTAGTTGTATGTGTCGATGTCAATGCGCGGCATATTGGGACCGACAGCCCATTTCTTGATGTCGCTCATCTTGAACGGGGTGTCGCCTTTCGCTTCGTGGTTTACGATCATCTGTCCGTTTTCTTCATTGAACCGGAGTTCGACCACGTCGTTCATGGGGAATTGGTTGAACACCTTTTCAGACGAACCGTAGATATGGAGCCAGGGGTCGGCTTCGAGCATAACCGAATCATTGCGTTCCGGCATCTGGGCCGATGCGGAGATGCCGGCAATCAGGAGTGCTGACAGGCAGATATTTCTAAGTTTCATAACAGGGAGGATCAGATAGTGATTTTAAACGTTTTACCGTCAACGCTGAGCACGTAGACACCGGCTTGAAGAGCCGAAGCATCGATGGCGGCGGTGCCGAAGGGGGTGACGGTAGCGGAGGCCACGGCAGTGCCGCCGATTGAGAACAGGGTAGCTTCGGAGCCGGAGGAGATGCCGCTGATGAGTATGCGGCGTCCTTCGTTACGGAAGGTGAGGGTGGGGGTCGATGCGGAGTCAAGTCCGTCGACTTTCTGCACCTTGAATCGTGCCGTCAGCAGATTGTTGTAGTTGGTGGGAGTCTCGGTTTCGACGATCAGGTTGGAGGGAACGGAGAGTACGTAGGTGCCTTCGACCGAGCAGTTGAGACCGCTGAAGGTGTAGCAGCAAGTGGCTTCATCGTAGGCTTCGGCAAGCTGTGTGGCATTCCAGCGGTAGACGGGTGTCACGCCGCGGCTCAGCAGTACCGATCCTGATCCGGCTACCTTGGTGGAGAGGCCGGCAGAGTGGGCGATCGATATGGAGGTGAATCCCTCAGGCATCGTGGAGCCGTCGGCGGGAGTCACGGTCAGGTCAAAGGGCACCGGATCGGGCAGAGGAATCTCTATTTCGCTGAGGTCCTTCTTGTTGCCGATATAGTAGGTGTCTTCCGGGAAGTCATATTTCTCAAACGAGAAGTATTTGACTTCGGGAATCTCGTATTCGATCGTGATGCCGGTGTTGGAGAGATGTACGGACTTGCCGTTGAGGGTCACGTTAAGCGCCTCACCATCGATGGCTATACGGTGGTCTGATCCGTCATAGTTGTGGATCAGCACTGAGTTATAGGACTTTGATGATGATCCTGCTCCGGCCTTTGAGAGGAGATAGAATTCGGCCATCGCGGTGGAACGTCCGGAGTTGCTGCTGTCGATTACGAAGAGCACGTAGCGCTCGGTGTGCTTTTTGCCGAAGGAGAATGTGCGTTCGGAATAGTCTTCCTGACCGTCAAATGTTCCGGAATATGTGGGCGCTCCGAGTACAGACTCGTCGACGGAACTGATCGTGCCGAAGGGTTTGGAGCTGATATAGACGCGGAATTTTGTCACGATATTGTTGTAGGCACCCTGGCGCGGCACGTATGACAGGCCGATGAACTCGTTTGAATCGTTCTGTCGGTCTATCATTACCCAGTGAGGGCAGTTGTGGGATTCTTCGGAGTGATAGTTCGTGTGCCAGAATGTAGAGTAGTCGTCATCATGGAGCGCGGCGAGTCCTCCACCGTCCTGAGTGTCGGTCGATGAAGCCGACCAACTCCACGAGCTGCGGTCGAGATAGCTGTTGTCTGCTGCGGCAGTGGCGGTAGCGGCTGCGGAGATTAAGGCCGCTATCAGTATTTTATTTATTGAACAAACCATAGTTCACTGCGGGATTATTGATATATTCGATTCGGTTCTTTATCCATTCGCGGAGTTTCGAGACATCATTCGTAAGGTTCTGTCCGTTGCCCCAGATGGTGCCGTTAGATGCGGCTGAGGGTCTGAGTCTGCGTTCGTAGGCATCGAATGCCGCCCAGAAGTCGTTGAGCTTATTGTCGTAGAAATCACGCCATATCTCAGCATATACCTTCATAAATTCGGAGTTGGAGGAGATCATGTCGAGGAAGAATTCTCCGCCTCCGCCGATTCTGCCACTGTGGTTGTAGTTAGATCCGGTGGCTAAGAGCGGCGCCTTGTATGACGGTCCTGCGATAGCACCTGATCCGGGGTAGGTTACGAGCTTGCCATCTTCATAGACGTATACCTCGCCACGGGTCCAGATCACATAGGTGCCGTTATATTCATACCAATTGTTTTCCGAGAAATTACCATTGCGAAAGTATTTCACGGCTTCGTCGTGGAGAGCCTTGGCATCGCGGTCGGAGGGTGCGCTGTAGGTCTGGAAGTATCCGAAAGCCCAGTCGAAGTCCCAGCCCGGTCCGAACTGGTATTTGCCGCCTTCGGTCTTGAACAGGTAGACGCTCTTCGGGTGGTTGATCTCCTGATTGCAACAGATGTTGAAAGCGATCAGGTAGCGTGCCAGTGTTTCGTAGTCGATGTATGTGCTGAGGTCTTTCTTGTCAGCCACGGCGCTTTCAAATTCAAGGAAATCCTGAGTCCATTTGTTGATCCACTCTTTGGCCGTTTCGGGGTCTTCCGGTACGTCCGGATCCTTAAACACCACAGGGAGGTTGTATCTGGTGCTGGCAAACTGATTGTCTTCGTCGAAATTGGCATCAAGTTCAAACATCACCGAGCGTGCTTCTTCTTCATTGGTGAGATCAATGCAGCCATTGTTGAAGCCCATCTTCTCGGTGAGCATGTATGAGCCCTTGTAAGATCCGTTGAGGTATACATCAACCGGCTTGGCATGGAAGGCTCCCGGCACTTCGAGCAGCTGGAGAGCTGTGCAGGCAGCCAGATTCTTCATCATCGTTTCGTCGAGAAAGTTGGCGAGCAGGCAGTAGTTCTTGCTTTTCTTCACACCTTTGTGGAGTTTCGTCTTTGTCTCGAACTTAAGGCGATAGGGCTTCTTGGGATAGTTCCATGTAGAGTTGCCGCGTCCGCGTATCTTTACGCGAGACTCCACGTCGTCAGTCACTCCGAAGCCTTCGAGACGCAGGTCGGCATCGAGATATGTAGTCTTGTCAGCGATCTCCGTGATGGTAGCGTCGTCAGTGTTGATGTAGAGTTTCGGCACATTGGCACCGATATACCATGATGATATGCGGCTAAGGTCAATGGTGAACTTGTCGCCGGCTTTGAGCTGGGTGGTGCGTCCGGTGACTATGTTGGCATTAAAGGTGATATCGCCGACTTCTTCCATCGGCATAGAGTAGAAATCCTTGCTGTCGGAAGTGTAGATGTGAAGCCACTGCTGAGGCTGCAGCTCCGGCTCTTCCTGTTGTTCCTGGGCGTTAGCCATCATAGCCAACATGGCCGATGCCGCTACCCACAAACCTTTAAAGAGAGTGTTCATTCCGTTCATAGCATTATCTTGAGGGTGGTGCGGTTAATGTTGAGGAGGTATACTCCGGAGTTGCCCCGGAGAGTGGCGGATCCTGATTCTGATGCGCGGGCGGAGTCCACCACACGGCCCTGAATGTCGATCAGGTTGAGTGTGGATCCGGGTTCTGCACCGTGGACGGTCAGAGTGCCGTCAGCTATGCTGAATGATATAGGGTTGACCTGAGGCGATGATATTGATGCGAGGTTTTCCTTGTCCCCGTCATATTTTACGGAGCCGAAAGTATAGTTTTCAAATGTATATGAGTCGACTTCGTCAGAGGGATATATCACGGTCACGTCTGTGCCAACAAGTTTCACTCCGCCATCGGCTGTGGCGCTCACAGTTGTGGCGCGGTCGAGGGCAAAGTGATCGCTTGTGCCATCAATGCGGTTGATGGTAAGGCAATTAAAGGCCGAGGCGGCAAGTGCTGACGCACAAAAAGCCAATACCCCGGCGCTAAGTGTCATGATACGTTTCATGTCAAAGTGATAAGGATATTAGGTTTAATGAGTGCAAAGATAAATTGTTTTCGTGATAATACCAAATATTTAACACTCACCATTATCTAAAAAATGAGTCCCGGCCGAGGGGGCCGGGACTGCACATTTTCCAGTGTATTATAAAAAACTGAGGGTCGTTCGTTTCACAACGAACAGGGATTTATTTATCGAATGAT
>CAZKRV010000039.1:11378-13365 GCA_964555345.1 uncultured Bacteroides sp. | reverse complement strand
ATGTGCCGTTTATACGCAAAAATGCTTCCTTACTTTCCGATGCAGAAATGTGAGAATATGTGGGAGAGGAGGTCGGGGGTAGTGATGGAGCCGGTGATGGTGGAGAGGTGGTGGATTGTTTCCCGCAAGTCCTGGGCTACGAAGTCTGCGGGGATATTATCGGCCAGTGCCGAAATGGCGCGTGCGGTCGAGGCGGCAGCGTCGGTCAGTGCCTGATAGTGGCGCGCGTTCGTCACCATCATGTCGGCCGGGGTGGTGTCTGTTTCCGTCAGGCGCACGATCGTGTCGGTCAGTGGTGCGAGAGAGGTGTCTGTCAAGGCCGAGAGGCGTACCGTTGCTGTGGCCTGGCTGAAGTCTGGGACTTCGGAACGCGACAGATCTGCTTTGTTGACGACTGCGATCACAGGCACCCCATCGGGGAAGTGTCGCGGTGTTTTCGTGTCAGGCGCAGCTGTTGGATCGATTACCCAGATTATCAGGTTGGCACGCCCGATGGCTGCCACGCTTCGGTTTATGCCTATTGTTTCAATTGGATCGGTGGTGTGGCGCAGTCCTGCGGTGTCAATAAAGCGATATAGCCTGCCGCCGATTTCTACTGTATCCTCGATCGTGTCGCGCGTGGTGCCGTGAATAGGGCTTACTATTGCCTTGTCATCACCGAGCAGACGATTCAGCAATGTCGATTTGCCTGCGTTTGTAGCACCGACGATTGCCACCTGTATGCCATTCTTGATGGCGTTGCCGGTTGAAAACGAGCGGGCCATTGTGTCGACTGTGGTGTGTATGTCCTTCGCCAGCGCTATCAGGCGTGAGCGGTCGGCAAACTCCACGTCCTCCTCGCTGAAGTCAAGTTCGAGCTCCAATAGGGCACATAGCTCGATAAGACTATCGCGCAGTGAGCTGAGGCGGCGCGAGAAATCGCCGCGCATATGACTCATGGCGATGCGGTGCGCGGCGCGCGATGATGCCGCTATCATGTCGGCCACGGCCTCAACTTCGGCCAGATCCATGCGCCCTG
Organism: uncultured Bacteroides sp.; assembly: GCA_964555345.1. GTDB lineage: Bacteria > Bacteroidota > Bacteroidia > Bacteroidales > Muribaculaceae > UBA3263. The sequence continues at coordinate 12,347 of CAZKRV010000039.1, read as the reverse complement.
ATGCGAATGCGCGGCGCGAGAACTCTCCCGGTTCGGCCAGACGTGCACCCTGCCGTATCAGCAGATTGATCAATTCTCGCTGTATCCAAGGTGATCCGTGTACCGACAGTTCCACCACGTCTTCGCCTGTAAACGATCGTGGTCCGCGAAACACGGTGGCCACACCTGTATCCAGGGCTGATCCGTCAGCCGGGTCTATGATCGTGCCAAGATGTGCGGTGTGTGTGGCTGCATTGGCCAGCGGCTTGCCTTGCCACACTTTATCAGCTATGGCTATTGCTTCTGGACCGCTTATGCGGGCCACGGCTATGCCGCCTGTGCCCGGTGCGGTAGATATCGCGCAGATGGTGGTGCTGTTCATTTCACTTTCGGCTTGGTGTTGCTCCACCCATTGAAGTCGCATTGCGATTCGATCAGATGCTCAATGCTGTCGGGCAGTTCAGAGAAGAAGTCATGTCCGGTGATCGACTCTACCTCGTCAATGGTCATTGCCGTGGCCTGTAGGCCACCGTTAACTTTACCGTTGACCATCACAAACCCTATACCTGTTGGTGGGTTGACCCATGGCGACGCTATGACTTTGAAAAAACGTTTGGGTACGGCCACGCCTGTCTGCCCCAGGTATTCATCAAACTCATCGGTGGCCACCGGACCTGCTATCACGATGATCGCACTGTCTGCCAATGCTTTCAGACGGCATTTTTCCTCCAATTTTTTCCACGTGCCTCCGTTGAGAGAGTGCAGCTGCGGGCATATGTTGGTCATCATAAATGATTCTTCCATCGCTTTCCGGCTCCACTTCATGTCGGCGGCCGGAGCCATATGGCCGCGGTCATAACCGGAGCCTTTATAGTCATCGGAGGTGGCGCAGCCTTCCACCGCCGTATCGGTTGTGAAGCGGTTGCTGCGTTCGCTGTCGCCGTCCACTTCTTCGCCGAGCAGCTCCCAGCTTACCCAGTTCGGTATATG
>CAZKRV010000039.1:0-11278 GCA_964555345.1 uncultured Bacteroides sp. | reverse complement strand
TGGCTCCTTCTGCTGCTTGATTTCTTTTTCATGAGTGCAAAGTTAGTGATTTGAGACCATATTTCGGCAAAAAATGTCCGCTCCCGTTCGGCGGACGTTGCGAAGTGTCCGTTATCGGACGGTTTTGAGATGATGCTGCGGCTGATTATCAGCGTTTTACTTGTTTGGCACGCTTTTTGTATGTTCCTATGCCGAAAATAACAATCAATCGCATTTACAATGGATAAAGAAATTCCCCTTAAAGAGCGGCGACGCCGCACTGTCCGGCGCGCCACCCGTATCGGCCTGATTGTAGTGGTCGTGATAGTGCTGTCTGTATTTCTTATGGAATTGTCACGGTCAAGTGTAAAGCTTGCCGGACTTCAGACCGGTGTTGCCGATGTCGGCACTATTGAAACCACGGTTAACTCCTCAGGCCGCGTAAGCCCCGGACTTGAAGAGATCATCAACTCTCCGATCTCGGCTCGCATCATGAAAGCCTACAAGAAGGTGGGCGATATGGTTGAGGAGGGAGAGCCGATACTTCAGCTCGATCTCACTTCTGTGCAGACGCAGTATGATCAGATGATTGATGAAAAGCGTATGAAAGAGTTGCAGCTTGAGCAGGCGCGAATCAATGCCGAGTCTTCTCTCCGTGAGCAGGAGATGCATCTCAAGGTAAAGGAAATGAGCGTCAACCGCCTGGCCATGGATTTGCGCAATGAACAATATCTCGACAGTATCGGTTCCGGCACCGGCGACAACGTGCGTCGTGCCCGCTATGCCTGGGAGACGGCTGTGCTCGAACTCGAACAGATGCGTCAGGCACTCACCGACTCCCGCGCTATCCGTCAGGCAGATCTACGACTCAAGGAACTTGACATGGAGGTCTTCTCCCGTAAGGTAGCCGAGGCTGAACGTACTCTCACCGACGCACGCATTCTTGCGCCACGTCGAGCCGTCCTCACCCAGATCACATCTGAAATCGGCCGTCAGGTCGGAGCCGGATCGCAGGTGGCTGTGGTCAGCGAGCTTGACCATTACAAGATTGACTGCGAGATCGCCGATAGCTATGCCGACCGTGTTGCCGCCGGTTCGCGGGTGGCCATAAAGATCGGCAAGCAGGTGATCGACGGTATTGTTTCCGATCTCTCCCCTGTGAGCCGCAGCGGTGTCATTTCCTTCACTGTTCAGCCCGAGAATGATTCCCACCCGAGCTTGCGCTCCGGCATCAGGGCCGATGTCTATGTCAAGACCAATGTGATCGACGATGCGGTGCGCATACCCAACGGTCCTTTCTACTCCGCCGGCCCTGGTACCTATAAGCTCTTTGTCATCAATCCTGAAGGCACAGAGATCGAGCAACGTTCTGTCACTATCGGACAGTCCAACTATGAGTTTGTCGAGGTCATCTCTGGACTCGTACCCGGCGAGCGCGTGATCATCTCTGACATGACCCCTTACAAAAACAACACCAAACTTAAGCTGAAATAATACACTTACTTACCATACTATGGCTATAATCAAACTGTCGGAGATCAACAAGATCTATTTTACCGATGAAATCCAGACTCAGGCTCTTGAGAATGTCAACCTCTCCATCGAAGCTGGCGAATTTGTCAGCATCATGGGTCCCTCAGGCTGCGGTAAATCCACGTTGCTCAATATCATCGGACTGCTTGACGCTCCCACGTCAGGCTCCATTCAGATTGCCGGTACTGATGTTACCTCGCTTCCCGACAAGAAGCTTGCAGCTTTCCGCAATCGCACTCTCGGCTTCGTATTCCAAAGCTTTCACCTCATAGGCTCACTCAATGTGATCGATAATGTGGAGATACCTCTGGTCTATCGTGGCATAGGTGCCTCCGAGCGCAAGGCTCGAGCCCGTGAGGTCCTCGAACGCGTTGGTCTCTCACACCGTCTGCACCATATGCCCTCGCAGCTATCCGGCGGTCAGAGTCAGCGTGTGGCCATTGCCCGCGCCATAGCTGGCAATCCTGAAATAATCCTTGCCGACGAACCTACCGGCAACCTTGACTCAAAGATGGGTGCCGAGGTCATGGAATTGCTTCATGAACTCAATCGTGAAGACGGTCGCACCATTGTTATGGTGACCCACAATGAGGAGCAGGCGCGACGCACTGACCGCATAATCCGATTCTTCGACGGCCGTCAGATCAAATAACATCTCTCCCAACACACTTTCCGTCACTATGATGAAACTTATCCGATCCGCTATCAGCGACCTTCGCCGCCAACCGGTGCTTGGCGCCGTGAGTGTGCTTGGCACGGCTATGGCCATCTACTTGATCATGATGGTGGTAATGCTTCAGGGTGTCAAGGTTGAACCGTTTGCTCCTGAGAGTAACCGCGACCGCTTTCTGCATTGCACCTTTTTATCGATCAATATGCCTGACGAGGGTACATATAATACCTGCTACAGCTATCCTTTTATACGTGACTATGTGTATCCGATGGTCACTATTGAAACTGTTACTGCGTATAGCTTGAATGCCACACCTACACCTGTGTTGGTGCCATCGGACAATAAATTCATGAGTGCCCGTGAGCGCAATACAGATCATAACTTCTGGAAAGTCTTTGATTTCACCTTTATTGCCGGGGCGCCTTATGATGAAGCCGATGTTAATGCCGGACTTTCTAAAGCGGTTATCTCAGAGTCGGTGGCACGTCGGCTGTTCGGCTCTACCGATGTGGTCGGACGTGAGCTGAAGATCAACTATCGCCCCTATTCTGTGGCTGGAGTGGTGTCTGATGTCAGCCCCTTGGCCTCTAAAGCCTATTCAGAGGTATGGACACCGATCACATCTTATCCTGGCTGGGATTCTAATCCGTTGATGCATGACCTGTCAATGACTATGCTCGCGCCGGACTCCGGAAGTAAGGAGGCGGTACGTGAAGAGTTTGCTGAACGAATGAATCATGTCGTTGGTGGGGAAGTAATACTCCGCAACCGTCCTTATGACCAATGGACCGAGATGTGTGACGACATTTGGGCTAATGCTGAGCCTGACATCAAGGGCGCGAAGCGCAGTCAGTTGCTGACCTATATGGTACTGCTCCTTGTGCCTGCTGTCAATTTGGCTGAGATGACTCGCAGCCGCATGCGCCGTCGCTATGCCGAGATCGGTCTGCGCCGGGCTTTCGGTGCCACCCGCGGTTCGATCATGCGTTCAGTCTTTGCCGAGAATTTTATAATGACTGTGATCGCAGGAATTGTCGGACTGCTTCTGGCCTTTATCACCGCACTTATTTTCGGCTCGGAGTTGATTCCTAATAACGATTGGCTGGGGGTAGCTCCAACTATGACAATATCGCCTGCGGCTCTGCTTCACTGGAGCACCTTCGGTCTGGCACTTCTCTTTTGCTTTATACTCAATCTGCTCAGTTCCGGTATTCCCTCCTGGCGGGCATCACGTATTAACATTGTCAACGCCCTCTCCGGCCAAATCCATAAGTCATGAATAAGTTACTAACTCAAATGCGCAATGAATGGCGCTCCAATCTATGGCTTGCCATCGAATTCCTGATTGTCAGCGTGGTCCTCTGGTATTGTGTTGACAGGCTTGCCGATTTCATCAGGATATACAATGAACCGCGCGGTCACGACATCAGTCACGTCTATAAGATCACACCGGGCCGGATCAGCGATATGGAGTCGGATCGCCCTGATTATGAGTGTGCCGCTGAACTGCTGGAGCGAATACGTCGCCGTCCGGAGGTCGAGTCGGCCGCCATGTCCAGATCCTCTACTCCCTACTGTGGCTCTTCAAACGGTATCTGGATCTGGAATAACGATACTGTTTCGCCGGTTTATAGTTGCAGCAATAACATTCATCGCTGGATACAACCGGATTTCTTCAAAGTTTATCGTATCAGCGGACTTCGTGGTGAAACTCCCGAGCAATTGGCAGAAATACTGCGGCCGGGTCTTAATGTGTTCGGTGCTTGTCAGGGACTGTTTGTCGATTCCTGTGGTTCGGCGCTTAATGCTGTAGACTATATCGGTCAGAAGTTTGAAATGAGCGGCTATCCTGACCATACTCTCGCCGCTGTGACTCCGGTCATGAAGCGCTTTGATTCTGATCGGCTTGTCGAGGCTGAAAAGGGCTGTTGGGATATGATGGTTGATCATGCCCTGCACTGCGCCAATGAAATTAGCGTGCGTGTCAAGCCTGATATGGACACTCCGTCGTTTATTGACGATCTTATGGACGATAGCGAGAGCCAGCTTCGTGTCGGCCCATATTTCATCATGAAGGTGGAGCGTATGACCGACCTGCGTCATAGCGTACAGATGAAATGGACTATAGATAATCGTAACTACATAGTCGGCATCATCTTCCTTATGGTCAATATATTCCTTGGACTGCTCGGCACTTTCTGGTTCCGTATCCAGATGCGCACGCCCGACATTGCCATACTTAAGGTTGTAGGTGCCACCAGGGGCGACATTTTCCGCCGGCTCATCTGCGAAGGACTGATTATCCTCATCATTGTCACTCCATTTGCATTGCTTTGCGATTGGCTGCTGTTTGATAACGGTTTCCTTAACTTACCTGCTTATGCCGGTTCGTTTTACGCCTATGATTATATCCGGCAGCTGCTCATTATGCCTCTGATCACATTTTTGCTACTTGCCTTGATGCTTATTGCCGGCATCTATTTTCCTGCGCGGCGGGCCATGAATCTTGCTCCGGCAACGGCACTCCGCTCCGAATGATTCTTTTATAAAATGAATAATGATAGACTGATTGATATGATGAAGTTTTTTGTGCTTCTTGTCGCCCTGCTGCTCCCCGGTTTGGCCGGGGCGGCAGAGCGCTCCATGACTCTCGACGAGGCCATAGCCATGGCCAGGGTCAATAGTGTCGATGCTGCTGTGGCGCTCAATGAGCTGCGTGCTTCCTACTGGCAATACCGCAGTTATCGGGCCGATCTGCTTCCGGAGATGAGCTTCAACGCTACTCTTCCTTCATACTCAAAGCGCTACTCCTCTTACCAGAATTCCGATGGCTCCTATACATTCGTCCGCTCGAGTAACCTCGAACTTCAGGGTTCAGTCACCATGAAGCAGAATGTCTGGCTGACCGGTGGCACTGTGTCGGTGCAGACCTCATATGACTGGTTGCGGCAACTCGGGCGCGGGGCGTATTCGCGCTTCATGTCCGTGCCGGTAGCTGTTACGCTCAATCAGCCGCTTTTTGCCGCCAATACTGTCAAATGGAATCGCCGTATCGAGCCTGTGCGCTATCGCGAAGCCAAGGCTCAGTTCCTTTCCTCGACTGAAAATGTGGCCATGTCGGCGATAAATTACTTCTTCAACCTTGTTTTGGCTGAGGAAAACCTGAAGATCGCACGTCAGAACCTTGCCAACGACGAAAAACTCTATGAAGTGGCTCTGGCCAAGCGCTCCATGGGTACCATCAGTGAGAATGACCTGCTGCAGCTCCGGCTCAATGTGCTCAACTCACGTTCGGCACTGACCAATGCTGAGACCAACCGCACGTCGTGCCACTTCCAGCTCACGTCGTTTCTCGGCATTGATGATTCTGCGGTAGAGATTGTGCCGGTGGTGCCGGAGCGGTTGCCGCATATTGATCTGAATTATGATCAGGTTTTGCAGAAAGCCCTTGAAAACAATCGCTTCGCCTTCAATCAGCGCCGGCGGCAGCTTCAGGCGGACTATGACGTGGCGGTGGCGCGCGGCAATCAGCGCTCCGTGTCGGTCTATGCCCAGATCGGCCTGACCGGTGTCGGTGACAGGCCTGCCGATGCCTACTCCCCTTTGCGCGACAATCAGATAGTCGAGGTCGGTGTCAGCATTCCAATACTTGATTGGGGTAAGCGGCGCGGGCGCGTCAAGGTGGCCGAGAGTAACCGTGTGGTAGTGGAGAACACTCTTCGTAAGGAAGCCACCGATTTCCGACAGAATCTCTTCGTGCTTGTCGAGCGGTTCAATAACCAGCAGCGTCAGGTCGAGATCGCGGCCATGGCTGACACCATTGCCGACCGTCGTTACCAGACCAATGTGGAGACTTTCATGATCGGCCGTATCTCCACCCTTGACCTCAACGACTCTCAGACCTCGCGAGACAATCAGCACACTCAGTACTACAATGCTCTCTTCTCCTACTGGTATTACTATTATCAGATCCGGTCTCTTGCGCTCTGGGACTTTGTAAATGATTCATCGATCGATGCTGACTTCGATCGCATAATTCACAACAGGTTGCGCTGATCCGGAAAAAAGTATTAACTTTGTGTGGCTATATGAAAAAGACTATCCTTGTTGTCGACGATGACCCTGCGATCAGGACCTCATTGCATCTCATGCTTGAGCGTGAGGGCTATGACGTAGTGCTTGCCTCTGATCCTGCCGGAGCTATGGCCACTGTCAGGGCAATGGAGCCGTCGCTTATCCTGCTCGATATGAACTTCAGCCGGGCCACGTCTGGCGACGAGGGGCTGACACTGCTGCGACAGATCCGGATTTTCCGTCCTGATGTTCCGGTAGTGTTGATGACCGCATGGGGCAGCATCCCGCTTGCCGTGGAGGGAATGAAAGCCGGTGCGTCAGACTTTATCGCCAAGCCGTGGAATAATGCCGCGCTGATTGAACTTGTCGCTGCTTTTGCTTCGTCGCCTGCCAGGTCCGGAGGCATGACCGACGGTGATGCCGACGGCGGCTTTGACCGTTCGCTGATCGTGGGCGAGAGCCGCCAGATCCGCCGTGTGCTCGACGTGGTGCGCCGCGTGGCCGCCACAAATGCCTCGGTGCTTATCATGGGTGAGAACGGTACCGGCAAGGAGCTTGTGGCCGAAACCATTCACCGTAACTCCGCCAGAGCGTCGGCTCCGTTTGTCAAGGTCAATCTCGGCGGCATCTCGCGCGACTTGTTCGAGAGCGAAATGTTCGGCCATTGCAAGGGAGCCTTCACCGGTGCCGTCGCCGATCGCAAGGGACGCTTTGAAATGGCTCACCGCGGCACCATATTTCTTGACGAGATCGGCGATGTCGACGCCGGGTGTCAGGTCAAACTGCTTAGGGTGCTCCAGGAGCAGACCTTCGAGCCGCTTGGCAGTAGTCGCCCCGTCAAGGTCGACGTGAGGGTGGTGTCTGCCACCAACGCACCGTTGCCGCAGATGGTGGTTGACGGAACTTTTCGCGAGGACCTGTTCTATCGACTGAATCTAATCACCGTGACTTTGCCGCCCCTGCGCGAACGTATTGATGATATAGAGCCACTCGTGAAGCATTTCTCGGCCGGACGCGCGGAGTTTTCTCCGGCAGCGATGGATTTGCTGCGCGCGCAGCAGTTTCCGGGCAATATCCGTGAATTGAAAAATCTGGTGCAGCGCGCCATGCTGATGTTTGGTGCCGAGATCGGTGAACCGGAACTGCGCAAGGCTATCGGTAGCGGACCGGTAATGCGGTCTCCCTCGGCCGATACCGCCACTATCGGCGGGCAGGAGCGGGCCATGGTCGAAGAGGCGCTTGCCGCTTGTCATGGCAACATTACTCAGACCGCCACGCGTCTCGGCATTTCGCGCCAGGCGCTCTACCGCCGCATCGAAAAATATGGCATAGACATATGAAGCGCACTATCTACTTCCTGGGGCTTTGTTTGGTCGTGATTCTACCCACGGTGGCCTGTGTTTTCTTCACGCCGTGGCCTGTTGTGGCACTCTGCTTCCTGGTGTTGGAGATAGTACTTCTCACGGTTGCATACCGTATATTGTTCAGACCGATGCAGGTATTGGCAGGAGGTCTGGATCTGCTGCGCGAGCAGGATTTTTCAAGTCGGCTGCGTAAGGTGGGACAGCCTGATGCCGACAAGGTGGTCGATATGTTCAATGAGATGATGGATCGCCTCAAGCTGCAGAACCTCCGCATGAGGGAGCAGAATGAATTTCTCGACCTGCTGATAGACGCCTCGCCCATGGGAGTCATAATACTTGACGATGATGACCGCATCACTGAAATCAATGGTGCTGCCTGCGATATGCTTGGCGAGACCGGCCCAGTGTCGTTGAAATCGCTGAAGTCGCCGCTTGGTGTGGCGCTGGCCCAGCTTGGCCGCGGGGAGGTGCGCACCGTGCGGCTCGGAGACAGTGAGGTGTTCCGCTGCTCGCGGCTTCACTTCATGGATCGCGGGTGGCCTCACCCTTTTCTGCTCATTGAGCGGTTGACTGACGAGGTGCGCGCGGCCGAGAGACAGGCTTATACCCGTGTGATCCGCACCATGGCCCATGAGGTCAATAACTCTATGGCGGCCATTCTATCCACGCTTTCCACTGTCAGGACCATAATAGCCGACACACAGTCGGCCGATGTGCTTGTCGGCCCGCTCGATGCCTGTGTCAGCCGCTCCGGAGAGTTGACCAGCTTTGTCAGCCGCTTTGCCGAAGTGGTTAAGGTGCCGGAGCCGCAGCTCTGCCTGACGGACTTCATGGAGCTGGTACTATCGGCTCTGCCGCTGCTTGAAAGCCTTTGTGCCGACTGTGGCACACGGCTTGTGACCGATCTTGATGATGCCGCCCCGGTGAGAATGGATCCCGTGCTGATGCGGCAGGTGCTGGTCAATATAGTGAAGAATGCGGCAGAGAGCGCGGGGGGAGAGGGAACGGTGACGATCCGGGCCGAGGGACGCTCCTTATTCGTCATTGACGATGGCCCCGGCCTTGACCCCACATCTGCCGATCATATCTTTTCTGCGCTATATTCCACAAAACCAGGAGGACAGGGCCTCGGCCTGCTCCTTGTGGCTGAAATTCTTCACCGGCACTCAGCCCGCTTCTCACTGCAGACCACTGCTCCTATTACCACATTCACCATCACACTGTGAGCAAAAAATTAGGACCGTTAATGAATTTAACGGTCCTAATTGCATTTGTCTGTATCAGTGTTTTCAGAACATGCTGTCGGGATATTCGCCGGCGGCATGCAGGGCGGCGAGCTTCTCTACCACTCCGGGACGGTCGGCGGCGTAGGTCACGCCAAACCACTTGGAATCGGTATCGAGTACCTTCACGGTAGCTTCGCCGGAATTGATCAGGGTGTCGATGCAGAGGGGGATAAAGAATTCGCTCTTGGGAGTGTTGATGTCTTTGTCGAGGAATTTCTTGAATTCACGCTCCGAGTAGTCGAAATAATCGGGAGTGAAGCCCCAGAGATTCATGCTCACGGGAGTCATCGGATCGAGAGTCTGCTCCTGACCGTTTTCATCAGTGAACACGATGCGGTGGTCCTTGTCATAAGAGATGGCGGTGCGTTCCACTACCGAGGTCAGCATGCCGTCCTTGTTCTCGCACACGCCGCGGGCCACTGAACCGTTTTCGGTCATGGTATTGCCCACGCGGAAGCCTACCATGCAGTAGTCACCCTTGCGGTCATGTTCTTTTGACAGTTCCTGTGCGATTACACGAAATGCGTCACGGCCATAGAAGTCGTCGGCGTTGATCACGGCAAAGGGTTCTTTGATGACGTCCTTGCCCATGAGCACGGCGTGGTTGGTGCCCCAGGGTTTGGTGCGGTCAGCCGGACAGGTGTAGCCTTCGGGCAGGTTGTCAAGAGCCTGAAATACTACTTCGGTGGGGATATGACCTTCATATTTGCTGAGCACTTTCTCGCGGAAGTCCTGTTCAAAGTCTTTGCGGATCACGAACACTACTTTGCCGAAGCCGCTCTGGATTGCATCATAGATGGAATAGTCCATGATGGTCTGGCCCTGAGGACCTACACCATCGAGCTGCTTGAGGCCGCCGTAGCGGCTGCCCATGCCGGCAGCGAGAACGAAAAGGGTTGGTTTCATAACCTTGAATCTGGTTGTTTACTTATTTGTGAAACGGAAAATAATTGTCTGGTCGTAAGTTTCGCCCGGACGGAGCACTACCGAGGGGAACTGCGGTTTGTTGATGGAGTCGGGCAGACCCTGGCACTCGATGGCCACGCCGTCATAATCATTGTAGGAGCGGCCACACTTGCCGGTGGGAGAGCCGGCGAGCCAGTTGCCGGTATAGATCTGTACGCCGGGCTGTGTGGTGTCCACTTCGAGCACTCGGCCTGACTTCGGATCGGTCAGGGTGGCGGCGCGACGCAGTGTGCCGGAGTTCCAGCCGTCAAGCAGCCAGCAGTTATCATAGCCCTTGCCATAGGTCAGTGCCGGGAACTCTGCCTTGATGTCGGCACCGAGCACGCGGGGAGCGGTGAAATCCATCGGAGTGTCCTTTACGCTCAGCAGGTCGCCGGTGGGGATCAGCGAGTCCGATGTGGGGAGGAACAGATGCGAGGCCAGCTGGAGTTCGTGGTCAAGCACTGAGCCGGAGCCTTCGCCCGACAGGTTGAAATAGGCGTGGTTGGTAAAATTGGCCACGGTCGGGGCATCGGTTTCTGCGGTGATGTGGAGCGACAGTTCGCAGAGATCGTTCCAGCCATATTCGGCCACTACGGTCAGGTTTCCGGGATAGCCTTCCTCGCCGTCTTTGGCCGAGTAGCTGAAGCGCACTTTGCCTTCGGGAGTCACTTCGCTCTTCCAGATCTGGTTCTGGAAGCCTTCGGGGCCGCCATGCAGGGCGTTGGGGCCATTGTTGATGGCCAGGTTGTAGGCCTTGCCGTCGAGAGTGAAGTGGCCTTGGGCTATGCGGTTGGCGCAGCGGCCGGGAATCTTGCCGGCGCAGGGGCCGTCATAGTAATAGTCGGTGGGATCGGCATAGCCGAGCACCACGTCGGCCATTTCCCCTTTAGCATCGGGCACTATGGCCGACACTATACCGGCACCGAGCGACGAGAGCACCACTTGGGCGCCCTTGTCGTTGGTGAGAGTATAGAGGGTGATGTCACCCTTCTTTGATGGATATGTTCTGGAGGTGATTTCCATTGCGTGAGAGAGAGGGGAGTATTACTCGCTCAGGCGGCGTGCGCCGTCGGAGATGATTACGGGATAGATCTTGGGCTCGTGGCCGTATTTTTCAGCAAACTTCTTGGTAACGACGTTTACGAAAGGTTCATAGAGGTCGTCTTTCACCAGGTTGATGGTGCAGCCACCGAAACCGCCACCCATGATGCGCGAGCCGGTCACGCCGCATTCGCGGGCCACGTCGTTGAGGTAGTCGAGTTCTTCGCACGATACTTCGTATAGCTTCGACATACCTTCGTGGGTCTGATACATACGTTCGCCTACGGTTTCGTAGTCGCCGCGTCCCAGAGCTTCACACACGTCAAGCACGCGCTGCTTTTCGCCGATCACGTATTCGGCGCGCTTGTAGTCTTCTTCGC
>CAZKRV010000038.1:0-13611 GCA_964555345.1 uncultured Bacteroides sp. | reverse complement strand
TCTTCAGCGACACGGTGATGCTTCTGGAGCAGATCGGCCATGCGCTTGATCATGAAAATCACAGAGTATATCGCGAACTGCGCGACAGGCTCAGCGGCCAGGAACTGACCACGGCCATCGAAGACTCGCTTGACATAAGCCGTGTGCTCTATGAAGTGTCTCCCATGTGGGACGGCGGCTTCGTGATATGCGGAGTTACAGGATCAGGCGATATGTTCGCTCTCCGCGACAAAGAGGGCATACGTCCGGCCTTCTACTATGCCGATGACGAGGTTGTGGTGCTCGCATCGGAGCGTCCGGTAATCCAGACTGTTCTCGACGTAGATCGCTCGACTGTACGCGAACTCGAACCCGGCTGCGCTCTGATAGTAGACAAAGCGGGGCAGCTCGACGTGAAGCGTATACTCCCCGAAGCCCCCAACCACAAATGCTCCTTCGAGCGCATCTACTTCTCGCGCGGCAGCGATGCCGACATCTATCGCGAGCGCAAAGCCCTCGGCTACAATCTTGCCCCGCGCATCATGCAGAGCGTTGGCGGTGATCTCGACAAGGCAGTGTTCTCATTCATTCCCAACACGGCCGAAGTGGCATTTCTCGGCATGTGTGAGGGTATGGAGGAGATACTCGAACGCGAAAAAGCCGGAAAGATACTCCAGATGAGCGCCGAAGGCACCCTTAACGCCGACTCACTCGCTGAGGTAATGAACCACAAACTGCGAATCGAGAAGGTAGCGATCAAGGATATCAAACTGCGTACATTCATAGCCGAAGGCGAATCGCGCAACGATCTGGCAGCCCATGTCTATGACGTGACCTACGGAATAGTCAATGACGAGGAAGACACCCTTGTGGTGATCGATGACTCGATAGTGAGGGGCACCACACTGCGCCAGTCGATCATACGTATGCTCAACCGTCTGCGCCCGAAAAAGATAGTCATCGTAAGCTCTTCGCCGCAAGTGCGCTATCCTGACTGCTATGGCATAGACATGAGCCGCATGGGCGAATTCATAGCCTTTAAAGCAGCGGTGGAACTGCTGCGCGAGCGCGGCATGGAAAGCGTGCTCACCAATACCTATGAGCGCGCAAAGTCCATGCTTCAGCTCCCCGACTCACAGCAGGAAAACTGCGTCAAGGCGATCTACGAACCATTTACAGACGAAGAAATTTCAGTCCAGATCGCACGAATGCTGACTCCGTCATCGGTCAAAGCGGAAGTCGAGATCGTGTACCAGACGATCGAAGGCCTGCACAAATCGGTACCCGAGCACCCCGGAGACTGGTATTTCTCGGGCGACTATCCGACTCCAGGCGGAGTGCGGCTGGTCAACCGCGCCTACGTCAACTACTACGAAGGCAATACCGAAAAGCGCGACTAATAAACCATATTCATAAATCACTTAAACCCCATGAGAAAATCAAAAGGTATCTTGCTCGCAGCCGGAGTGGCCAGCTTCTCCGTGATTGCCGCATCATGTTCCTCGAAGATGAACGAAAACCATGAGAACCCGCTGCTGAAGCCCTATGCCACGCAGTACGAAATCCCCCCGTTTGACCAAGTAGCCGTAGAGGACTATGTGCCTGCTCTGGCCGAAGGCATCAAAGCACAGCGTGCCGAGATCGAAGCTATCACCTCCAACACCGCTACCCCTACATTCGACAACACCATCCTGCCGCTTGACCGCAGCGGTGCCCTGGTCGATAAGACAATGATGCTCTTCAACGCACTCGACGAGGCAATGTCGACTCCCGAACTTGAGGAAGTGGCATCGGAAGTCTACGCCATGCAGCAGCAGTGGGCCGACGAAATGTCAATGGATCCGAAGCTGTTTGAGCGCGTGAAGTATCTCTATGACCGCCGCGACTCACTCGAACTCACCGTGCCCCAGCGCCGCCTCATCGAAAGCACCTACAAGGACTTCACCCGCAACGGCGCCCTCCTCTCTGAAGCCGGCAAGGATTCCCTCAAGACCATCAACGCCAACCTGACCGACCTCTACCTGAAGTTCAACAAAAACCTGCTGAACGCCACCAACGCATTCTCCGTAGTGATTGACGATCCCGCCCGTCTGGCCGGTCTGCCTGAAGCCAACGTGGCCGCCGCAGCCGACGAGGCCAAGAGCCGCGGTCTGGGCGAAGGCAAGTGGGTATTTACCCTCCATGCACCCAGCCGTCTGCCCCTGCTGCAATATGCCGCCGACCGCGACCTGCGCCGCCAGATCTATGAAGGCTACACCGGACTCGCTTCGTCGGGAGAATATGACAACTCCCCTGTAATCAACGAGATCATCAAGAACCGCACTGCCAAAGCAAAACTGCTCGGCTTTAAATCCTATGCCGACTATGCCACCGACAATGTGATGGCCAAAAATGTGGCCAATGCCGAAAACCTGCTGCTCCAGATCTGGACTCCGGCCGTGGCCCGCGTACATCAGGAAGTAGCCGAGATGCAGGCGCTCGCCGACTCCGAAGGCGCAGGCATCACCATCGCTCCATGGGACTATTATTACTATGCCGAAAAGGTACGCCGCCAGAAATATGATCTTGATGAAGACGAACTGCGTCAGTATTTCGCTGTTGACAGCGTTGTCAAAGGCGCTTTCACTCTCGCCAAAATCCTCTACAACGTAGACTTCACTCCCCTGCCCGATGCCCCCAAATATCACCCCGAAGTCAACGTCTATGACATGACCGACGGCGCTACCGGCGAACACATCTCGGTGTTCATGACCGACTACTTCCCCCGCCCCTCCAAGCGTCAGGGTGCATGGATGAGTGAGATCAAGGGTAGCTACACCGATGCCGAGGGCAACTCCGTACGCCCGATCATCTACAACGTGGGCAACTTCTCGCGTCCCACAGCCGACACCCCCGCCCTGCTCACCCTCGACGAAGTAGAGACCCTCTTCCATGAATTCGGCCACGGCCTCCACGGTATGCTCACACGCGCCGACTACAAAGGGCAGTCCGGCACCAACGTTGACCGCGACTTCGTGGAACTCCCCAGCCAGATCAACGAGCACTGGGCCGTTGAACCCGAGCTGCTGAAAAAGTATGCACGCCACTGGAAAACCGGCGAAGTGATCCCCGACGAACTGATTGCCAAGCTCGAAGCCGCTTCGACCCACAATCAGGGATTCACGACTACCGAACTTGCCGGTGCCGCACTGCTTGACCTCGCATGGGGCAAGATCGACAACTACGATGGCCCCATCGATGTGATGGCCTTCGAACGCTCGGTTGCCGAGAATCTCGGCATGCCTGCAGAAGTGCAGTTCCGCTATCGCTCACCCTACTTCAAACACGTGTTCGGTAGCGACGGATATGCCTCCGGCTACTATACCTATCTCTGGGCCGAAGTGCTCGATACCGACGGCTACGAACTCTTCAAGGAAAAAGGCATCTTCGATCCCACCACCGCTGAGTCGTTCCGCAAGAATGTGCTTGAAGCAGGCGGCAGCGAAGACCCCATGGAACTCTTCGTACGCTTCCGCGGCCACCAGCCCACCCCCGACGCCCTCCTGCGTAACCGTGGTTTGAAATAATCAAACCGACCACAATAAAAAGCGCGGCACCGGATCTTACCTTCCGATGCCGCGCTTTCTTAATTATCATTCATCGAATCCCTATCGGACTTCGTTGAGATCAATGAGTTTGTGGAGGATCGCAAAGATGGTGATGCCGGCAGTGGAGTGTATGCGGAGCTTTGCGCTGATGTTGCGGCGATAGGTGGTGACGGTATGGATGGACAGGCGGAGTTCATCGGCAATCTCCTTGTTGGCCAATCCACGGGCCACACAGCGGATTATCTCCTTCTCGCGCTCTGTAAGCGATTCAACCGAAGCCGAGGCATCTGCCTCGCCGTCAGCATCACCAACGGGAGTGACCGAACGCTCAAGTTTCTCAACGGCCGGAATAAACAGGCGGTTTTCAATATCGCAGTGACTCATCAGATCCTGCTCACAGGTGATTATGTCGAAAAGTGCCGAATTAAGCGTGTCATTGCTCTTGCGGTGATAGTGGCGGACAAAAAGATCCTTAAGTTCATTGAGCTTCTCGACCATATTACCATGTCCTTCGGAATAATCGGATATACGGAATCCAGGCTGCGGCCTACCGTCAAGCAAGCTTTTCACATACTCAAATATAGTACGGTTTTCATAGTCCATATGGTGCCTGACCTCATCGACATAGCCATCAAAGAACTGGAGCAAGAGGAATGCGACATCATGATCCGTTTCAGTGCCGTTGATCGACTCGATCAGCTTACGCCGGATCGAAGGCAACATGAAGTCAAGGAAATAGGAGTGTGTATGTTCCAGATATGCCATCAGCGCCGGAAGCGAGATATTATAGCGGCCATGCGGCTTTCCACTCACGAAATTACTGATTGCCAGAAAAGTGTCACAATCGGCACCATCTTCCTCGCAAACCTGGGCCACGGTCTTGTCACCATAACCCAACGACAAGCCCGAACGACACATCACCAGAATCAGGTGATGATTTTCGTCGATGAGAGAGCGGAGTCTGTCGTCAGGCAGAAACATATCATTGATTTTTACGTCCATGAGTACAAAATTATCAACTTTTCCCCCACCCCGCCATACCCATTTATGAGTAAATTCCCTGCCCTTGACTCCATGCAGTCAAAAAAATTTAGAGGAAAAGGAAGATTGATTGGCGAATTATACGTAACTTTGCAGTGCGGCTCTGTAGTTCAACGGATAGAATAGAAGTTTCCTAAACTTTAGATCGGGGTTCGATTCCCCGCGGAGCTACTCTCTAAAATGAAACCGTCCCGGCCACTCCTGAATCAGTGACCGGGACGGTTATTTTATTGTGTCATGCGGCGTCAGGGGTGCATGAGCTTAAACACCCAGCCATTTACAGTCAGCAGATATATGCCGGAGGGAAGCTCCGGATATAGGGTCAATGTCTGTCCGGCAGTCAGGTCGACATCACGGCTCATGACCAATGCACCCTGCAGAGAGTGGATAGTCATGGCGTAGTGCCCCGAGACAGCTGCTTTCACATTGATCACATCGGTAAACGGATTGGGGAACACACTTACAGCGGCATCTTCTTCGACGATGTCAGTGATATTGAGCGGATCGGCATGTACCATCACAGGAATATCGTAGGCCATACCCTCATGAATATCCTGCATGCAGGGACCATAGTTCCACTTCCAGGCATTCTGGAAGATCACGCGCAGGCGGGTGGTACCGGCAGCGGCATCGGCAGGAACATTTACGGTATGGTCAATCGACAGCACGGAGTGATAGTTGGCAAGCACTCCATCGAAACCGGATTCGCCGTTGCGCTGTCCGTAAAGAGCATCTTCACTGAAGTCGCTGAGTCCACGCCAGTCGGAATATATCACGGCATAGTTGTAGCGGAGATCCTGATAAGGCACCGAGGTTGATGCCTCGCCGGCTTTATTGCCACGCAGACACAGAGTGAATGACTTGCCGGCGGTCACTTCAACCGTCTTGTCTACGACCTGATATACCGACGACGGCGTTGTTGACCAACTGATATCAATATCGACATCTGCCCCTGTGGTGCTGACAGATTCAAGATAGGCCTTACCACCTGAGTGCATGGTTCCGTCGGGCACGAAAGTGATGTCACCATTACCGAGCTCCAGCTCTTTGGCTTCACCCTTCACATTGACGGCCAGATCATAGGCCACACCTTCGTGAATGTTCTGGGTGTAGGCATTGTCAACCGACTTCCAGGCATTCTGGAATATGATTCTGATGCGGCCCTGACAGGAGGGAGCATCAGCCGGAACGGTAAACGCTTGCGTGAAGTCCATGATCGCATCATAGTTGCCGGTGACGCTTCCATCAAATCCGGCCTCCTTGTTGGTCTTGCCTACGCGGGCCACTTCGGAGAATGTGCCGCGGCCTTCCCAGTCAGCATAGATCACGGCATAGGTCCAGCGCAGATCCTCGGCCGCAGGTGTGCGGGGCTTGGCAAAGCCCTGACAGCGCACGGAGAACGTTGATCCGGGAACCACATCAATAGCCTCTGGCACGAGCGTATAAAGAGCCGACGGACATGATGATGCTGTGTAGGTCACATCTTTCTGTGCACCGGAAGTGGCGATCGAAGTCAGATAGCGGAGGCGCTGTGAGTGGGTAGTGCCGCCGGGGATCTCATAGATACCACCGACAATGCCGGATCCGACCGTGAAGTCGAAGTCATAGCAGAGGCCGGAAGCAATAGGTCCGTTGCCATCGTTGATGTCCGAGGAATCTACGATCAGACGTGCGCGATACTTGCCGTTCTTCAGCGACTCAGGGATTGCTATGGTCCACTTTCCGGCAGAGAAAGCTACTACCTCTCCGGCACTGAAGTCATAGTCACGGTCAAAGTCGACAAAAAGCTTCGTGCGGGCCGAAGCAGCGGATTTTCCGGAAAGCACGGCCACGAGATCAAACGACGCACCGGGGGCAACGCTGATCAAACAGGGCACCTCGGAATACAGAGTCGAAGGAGCGGAATCACTCACATAGTGAAGATTACCGGAAGCTGCGCCGGACGATTCAAGCGAACTGATCCAGGCACTGCCAGAGCGTGAACCTGTCGGAGCTGAATAGCCATCGCCCGCGGCAACTTCGGGAGTGAAGCGCAGACGGAATGCCGAGGTGGAAGAGGGTGACACGCAATACTGGCTGAGAGTACCGGTGCCCTGTCCGCACGATCCGTTGCCGATGCCACGCTGCATGCTGTCGAAATGCACGATCACTTCTTCGCGCGGCACCAGATCAAAATCATGCTGTGCGTTCATCAGATCCTTGTCGGTGAAGTGCAGTGCGGAGAAACCGACCTCACCCTCAGTCTGCACCAGCAAAGATGATCCGGCATCGTTGCTGAACCGCACATGGCGCAAACCTTGACGATTGCCCATGGTCTGCGGCTTGACAAATAGTTCGTGCATATCGGACACTGTAGTGGTGAAGAGTCCGGCACGCGATCCGCTACGACGGTCCACGTAGTTGGCCCATGGTCCGAGCGCATAGTATTCAACCTGCTCCATGCCGGGACAGAGCTGCATCGACAGGCCCAGACGACGCACCTCGCCACTCTTCGGGGCAAAGGTCACGCCCATATCCATCACACCGTCGGCATAGATAGTGTAGCGCACGATATAATCAGTGAACTCTCCGCCATGGATCATAGCCGAGAGAGTCACACTGCCTTCGGCACGGCTCATACTGATCTCGGAGCATGAAATGGGGGAAGCTGTGGTGGTATATGTGTCATTTTCAATCCAGCGGTGATTGTCGAACTTCGGGCCCTCCGACGCATGGATAAACTCCTTGCCACGATAGAGCATCGAGGTCATGACCGCATCGGCTGAAAATTCATAGCGGAAATCGCGGCCACTGACTGTGATCACGCCACCGTCAGTACCTACTTCAATGTTGCCGGAAGCAATAACGGCGGGGAGAGCCTCGCGGGGCTGTACCTCAAACTGAGCCGAAGCGAGTACCGTTCCGGACTCAAGGCCCGGCATAGCTTCCTTCAGCGCAAAGTCCACGTTCAGCATGTATTCATGCCCACGACGGATTGCCGACAAATTGTAAGGTACTTTGACGGTAGATGTGGCTCCGGGAGCAGCAGCGATATCGGTCACGCTACCCGATGCCACCTGTCGGCCATCTTCAAGCAGAGACCAAAGCATATTGAAACGGTCAAGGCCGATAAAGGCATAGCCATTGGTCACCTCAAGAGTCCGGGCCTCAGGCGAGAAACCGGAAGTCTTTATGTACTGATACACGCTCTTGACCTCAGCCAACTTTGCATTAGGCTGACGGTCTGGAGCAAGTATGCCGTTAGAGCAGAAATTACCCTGGTGAGGACCGGGGAAGTCATAACCGGTATAATATCCTTTCATGTTGCCTGATTTCAGTTCGGAGGGCATGTAGATAGCCTGATCTATCCAGTCCCATATGCAGCCACCGATGGTGCGGCGAGAGGATTCGATATAGTCCCAGTACTCCTTGAGATTACCGATAGCATTACCCATCGCATGGGCATATTCGCAGATGAAGTGCGGACGCGGATCACCATTTTCATCGTTTTCACGCAGAGTGCTCATGCTCGGATACATACGCGATGTCATGTCGGTGTAGGTCCAGTCACGCTGTCCCTCATAGTGGATCATGCGCGGATCAAGCGAGCGCACCTTGTCATAGCAAGCCTTGAAATTGATGCCACAGGCACTTTCGTTGCCAAGCGACCAGAAGATGACCGAGGGGTGATTGCGGTCGCGAAGCACCAGACGCTCCTCACGGTCAACAAACGCACCCTCCCACGACGGATCAGACGACAGATGGGTGGTGGCATGACATTCAAGGTCGGCTTCGTCCATACAGTACACGCCGAAATAATCAAACATGGCATACATACGTGCGGCATTAGGATAGTGGCTCGTACGTATGGTGTTGATATTGTTCTGCTTGAATAGTTTCACATCGGCGAGCATCATGTCGGTGGTAACAGCACGGCCCACAGTCGGATCGGTGTCAGACCGATTGACTCCCTTAAACAGCACTTTCTGTCCGTTGATATGGACAAAGTTGCCAACCTGCTCTATATGACGGAAACCGTATTTGGTGGAAAAAGCCTGCACATTGGCATCAGCAGAGTTGCCAAGCTTCACTTCCACAGTATACAGAGTCGGGATTTCCGCACTCCAGAGCTGCAGATTCTGCAGCTTATCCCCCAGATTTAAGGAAACCTTCTTTCCGGCAGCCACATTATCAGCCACCGACCAGGAGCCGATCTGACGACCTTCGGGGTCACGCAGTATCACCTGCGCCCGAGCTTCGGCGGCTTTGTCTCCACGGTTTTCCACCTCAAGAGCTACCTTGAAATCACCGGAAGTATAGCCGGAACCGGCGGCATAAGTTATATAATGGTCACGCACAAATACTTTGGGCACGGCCGTAAGAGTCACATCACGATAAAGTCCGCTCATTCTGAACATGTCCTGACACTCAAGATACGAACCGTCGCTCCATCGGATCACCTGCACGCACACACGGTTAGACCCTGATTTGAGTGCTGAGGTGATGTCAAATTCATGATCATTGTTGGCGCCCTGTGTGTAACCGATATACTGACCGTTGATCCACACGAAAGCTGCGGAATAAATACCTCCGAAGTTAATGAACACCTGTTTGTCAGCCCATGATTCCGGCAGATCGAAATTGCGGATATATGTACCCACGGGGTTTGCTTCATAGCTGCCGCGCGGCGCACCTATCACCGGAGGATTGGAGGAGTTAAACGGATTTTGCTCATTGCAATAGATCGGCGAACCATAGCCCTGCATCTCCCAGTTAGAAGGAACAGGAATCTCGGCCCAGCCGTTAACGTTGAGACTAGGATTAGTAGTAGCGGCAACAGGCCTCTTGTCAGGCGAAGCTACAAAGTTAAACTTCCACATGCCATTGAGACTCATGCGCAGGTCACTCTTAGGCTCAACCCATGGAAAAGAATAGAACTCCTCGTCTGCCCTCATCGATTCAAGAGAGGAATAAGGCACATAGGTTGCATGGGCCGTTTCACGATTTTCGCCAAACATGGCCTGGTTTTCCCAGTAATTGGCACCGGTGATGGCTTTCTGGGCCATCACTGAAAAACCGCTCGCCACGGCTAATATAGCCGTGGCGAGTAGATTAAAGGAAGGGGAAAGAGTCATATATTATATATAATGTGTTAGAACACTTATTTCAAAGCTACCTTGATAGCTTCGGTGCGGCCACAACCGTCGGTCACGCTCACAAGCACCATGTTGCCGGCCTGAGCGGGAACTACTACAGACGAAGCGGAGGTAGCGGTTATCTGGCGTCCCTGCAGGTCATAAACCTTGATGGCAGTGACATCGCCGGTCACAGTCACGGTGCGACCATTGACCATAACGTCGAAGTCAGTTGATTCATCGGCTATGTCTACGATCGAAACACCTTCCAGGAATTCCACGGTGATCACATCGCCGGGTTCGGTAGCGAGAGAGAAGGTGTTTTCAGTGCGTTCAGCAGGTTCGGTCTCAACACCGTTTACATAAATCTTGGTGCTCGCGGTCATGCCTTCTGCCTTCACCTTCAGGGGCTGACCCTGATTGCTGGTGATCACAGCCATAACGGGCTTACGATCATCCCACTTCAGGTCAACAGTGAAATCACCTACTGCTTTCAGGCCGGTAAAGTCCACGGTCTTCCAACCGGTGGGCACTGCAGGGAAGAGGAACAGTTCATCATTCTGGCTCTGGAGGAACATCTCAACAATACCGGCGCAAGAACCGAAGTTACCATCAATCTGGAAGGGAGAGTGCGAATCGTAGAGGTTGTAGTAGATACCTCCGGCAGCCTGATTGGTACCATAGGAAGTAGAGTGACGCAGAGCGGTGCGCAGAATATTGCGTGCACGGTTACCGTCGAGCAGACGTGCCCAAAGATTAATCTTCCAGCCCATCGACCAACCGGTAGAAGCATCACCACGGAGCTTCATGGAGTTGACGGCAGGAGTGTAGAATTCGCTTTCAGGAGTGATCTGACTGAAGGGATAAACAGCCATAAGATGGCTCATGTGACGATGACCATTCTCACCGGCAGTGTAGGAGCTCTTCTTCCATTCGCGGAGCAGTACGTCACCGTTATTGACACCGTTGGCATTGCCCCAACGTCCGGTATAGGTTTCGGTAGCCAGACCACGGTCAAGTTTCTCAAAGCGGTCACGCAGGGTAGTGAGATCGTGATCTACGCCGAGGATTTCGGCAGCCTTGAGAGTATTTTCAAAGAGGTCATAGATGAGCTGCTGGGCATGAGCAGTACCATCTTCACTTGGGCCCTGTTCGGGAGAATATTCGTTAGGAGCAACGTAGGTGCCGTCAGAGTCAAGTTTCAGGCGCTCGAGCCAGAATTCAGTAGCACTCCACATGGTGGGGAAAGCCGCGGCAAGGAATTCTTTGTCGAGGGTGTAACGATAGTGCTGCCACAGGTGAGTGCAGTACCATGCGTTTTCTTCAGTATAGTTGTGCATGAAAGCACCTACACCGCCGAAAATATTGTTTTCAGTATAGCAGGTCCAACCCTTGGTCTGGCCAGAATCTTTGGCATATTTCTGCCATTCAGTGTGATTCATCGCCATGTTGGTGATGTAGTTGAGGAATGGCACATGCATCTCGGAAAGGTTTGTAGCCTCAGCGGGCCAGTAGTTCATCTGCACGTTGATGTTGGCGTGGATATCAGCATTCCAGGGAGCTGAGTTTGTGTTGTTCCAGATACCCTGAAGGTTGGAGGGAAGATCAACGCCACGCGAGGAGGCGATTTCCAGATAACGGCCATAGTGGAAGTAGAGTTCTTCAAGCATCACGTGTGTGGCGGTCATCCTAGAAGTATACTCGTCAACGAGTTGATTGGTGGGGATATTGTTGTCAGTACCACCGATCTCAAACTTGACGCGGTTGAAATACTTCTGGTAGTCTGCTACGTGATTTTCGTAGATTTCGTTCCAGCCCTTGGCTGCAGCGGCATCGACAGCAGCGTCAACAGCGGCGGAAAGCTGTGCAGCGGTCTCGCCGCTCACATAAGAAGCTTTGTAGGGATCATAGTCAGTAGCGCCTTTAACGATCACGAGGACTTCATCAGCATCTTTAACGCTGATACCATCGGCATCTGTAGTGAGAGTACCACCGGTGGCCACAACCTTCATGCGACAGTTGTATGACACAGTATTGAGCTTGCCGGAGAAGTAGCCTTCGCCATCAGCATAAGTCATGGTACCAGCTACTCCAGGCTCAAAGTAGTAGCGCTGGTTGATCTTGCCCTTTTCAGAGGCGGAAATGTGCATGGCCACAACGCCATCAGGGTTGGAGGCGATGTATTCACGCTTGAAGCTGACAGATCCGTCAGCAGTGCTGAATCCGCTCACACCGGTAGCGGTGGAGAGATCAAGTGCACGATAATATTCAGTAGCGGCGGTTTCTGCGGTATTACCGAAACCTGCCTCATCAGACATTTCAGCGAAGAGCGAGCCAAACACCTGATAGCCACCATAGGAAGAGCCATTGTCGGTGCTGCGGCCCTGCCACAGGGTCTTCTCGTTGATGAGCACCTGGTCACGGCTTACACCGTTGAAGAGGCTGGCACCTAGCTGACCATTACCGATAGGCAGCGAGTATTCCATCCAAGTGTTTGCTACCTTGGTAAGGGTAGCAGGGGTGGTGTACCAGAGAGTCAGCTTCGATTCAGGACGCCAAGTTGTAGATCCAACCACAGTATAGTCCGGAGCACGGAAATCTGATTCCGGAGTAAACATCAGTGGGTTGTTCTTATCATTGGCGGCATAGAAGCCGATAGGCTTGCCGGCTTCGCAACCAGTCCACTGATTCATGCGGTTATTGGTCACGGTAATCGAATTGGCCTTGATTTCCCAATTACCTGAATAGGCAGTGTTGCCGGTAGCCACAAGCGAGAAACCGGAGGAATAGGGCGAAGCAGACGAAGCCAGACGGGCATCGCCGCCACTACCGGTAACGGTGGCATAACGTCCGGCCTTGTTGATCAGCTGGAAGTTACTCTGTGATCCGACCAATTTCCAGAGCTGTTCATCTTTTTTGTCCATAATAGCCTGTACGGCCGGCTTTCCAGCGCCTGCATCTTCGACAACGAGATCACTGCAGGCAAACTTGATGAAATACCATGCGGCATCATCATCAGTGGAGAACTGTGGCAGCACCTGAGCACTGACACCGGCCACGGCAAAGAAAAGCGCGGCCAAAATTGCACTAATTTTAAGTTTCATGATATGTGTTTAATGTTTAAAATTTATTATCATTTTGAGATTACAAAATTAGGCTTTTTTTCCGAGAAAATCAAACCATTTCGCGCCACAAGCGTTATTTTGATAAACGAACAAGAAAAATAATTAAAGACTATGCACTACGTACAACCTGATCTGCCCTACGACGATGCGGCCTTGGAGCCCGCAATCAGCGCTAAAACAGTACACTACCACTACGGTGTGCACGAAAAAGCCTATATTGACAACCTCAACAAACTGATTGAAGGCACTCACTTCGCCGATGAGGAGCTTGAGGATATAATCCGACATTCTGACGGAGCCATATTCAACAATGCCTCACAGGCGTGGAATCATATCTTTTTCTTCTTCTCGCTCAATCCCGATGGGGGAGGTGAACCCGACGGTGAACTTCGTCGGGCCATTGACCGCGACTTCGGATCGTTTGAGAAGTTCAAGGAAGACTTCGTCGAGGCCGGAGTAAAACTCTTCGGAAGCGGCTGGGTCTGGCTGTCGAAAGATGAAAACGGCAAGCTGTTCATTACTCAGGAGCAGAACGCAGGCAACCCCATGCGTCACGGACTGATTCCGATACTCTGCTTCGATGTGTGGGAACACGCCTATTATCTGGACTATCAGAATCGTCGTGCTGACGCGCTGCGTGCGCTATGGCAGGTGGTTGACTGGGACATAGTCTGCACAAGATATTAGAGCCAAATGTTTTAATGGATTTCAAGCAATAAGCATAATGTGATGAATGGAGAGAGAGGCACGCGTGAGCGCCCCTCT
>CAZKRV010000037.1:0-13732 GCA_964555345.1 uncultured Bacteroides sp. | reverse complement strand
GTACGGTTCAGGAAGAACATATTGTACTGGTGAGCACCCCAATAACCCAGCGATACGCGGTAGTCCTTGAGCACAGGATAAGAGTCACCCGATTTGGGCTCACCACCCTGCATATTCATGCCGGCATAGAGGTAGAGGGGATCGACACCGGCATTCTCCGCTGCGGTAACGGAGGAGCTGAGCAGACTGTTATTGTTCCAGTTGTAGTTGAAGAAGAGGGAGGCGCGGCGCTGACCGTCGGCGGCAAAGTTGGCGAGGTTGTGACTGGCAAGACCATGGTCAAAGGAACAGCCACCGCTATAGTTGGTACCGTCGTACCAGATGTGTTCGGCCACGGGGTTGCCCTTGTCGTTGAGGTATTTGATGATGTCGCCATGCTGGGCTGCGATCTTCTGCACTGCGGCTGCATTGCCGCCGAACTCAGAGTTGTAGCCGAGGCCGTCCACGCCATGGAAGTAGAGGAACTTGGCAACGTCTTCGGAGGGGAGAGCGGCCTGAGCGGCAAGCGAGTTGCTCCACTCGCCGTTGCCACCAAAGGGGATCGAAGCCACGCCGCTCACGCTGACACCGTTTTTGTGGGCCACGTCGGCGAAGTTACCGGGCACCCAGCCGTGAGGAGAGGTCCAGTTGCCATAGACATCGACATAGCTCCATACGGAGAATACTTCAGAGTCGAAGTTACTGTTAGGCAGGGCGTTGATATTGTACTCGCCACCGATGCTGGTGGTGATGGGCACCCAGAAGCAGAGACGCTTGTCGTTGGTTGCGTTCAGGTTCTGGTTGACCTGGGTAGCGGCGTTGCGGAAACGCTGTTTGGGTTTGACACGCGAGATGAAGAAGTTCTCATCTTCGAGATTCAGGTTGCCGTTGTTCCACTGCTGTACATAAGTAGGGAACTGTGACGAGTTAGGCCACTCGACATAGCCCTCGCGCAGGCTCTGGGCCACCGATGTGGCGGCCAGAGCTGCGAGTGAGCTAAAAAGCATAAGCTTTTTGTTCATGGTTCTTGGATTATGATTGGTTTATAGAATTTAAGCTGGTAAAATATATCAGTCGTGGAAGAGTTCAACATTGTCAAACACGATCTTGACTGCAGCGCCACCCATCGAGAGAGTGATCTCACCGTTGGCCATGAAGGCGCTACCGCTGTGTCCGCTCAGTGTCAGAGTAGATCCGGTCACGGTAGCTGCGGAGCCGTCAATATCGGCATCGGCAAATATCGAAGCTGCGATCTGGCCGTCAAATTCAGTCATGGTATCCTTGGTGTAGATCCAGATGTTGTGGTAACCGAGCGACGGGAGCGATACATAGAAGCCATGACGGCCATTTGCGCTGTTGGTATAGTAACCGGCATCACCGTCAGAGCCGATATTGGCATCGTTGACCACAATGTCGTCAAGACCGGCGGCAACAGTGATCACACGACTTACGGAAGTAACCTTGCCGGCAGCCGAAGTGATGGTGGCGGTCAGAGTTGAGGTGCCGTCAGCCAGAGCCTTGACGGTAGCGGTCATGCCACTGCCGGTGACTTCGATCACAGACTTGTTGCTGGAAGCCCAGACAACGGGGAGAGTGTTTTCAAGACCGGAGGCGGTGGTCACGTTGATGGAGAATTCAGAAGACTGTCCGGCAACCATGCGGTCAAGAGCGGAAGCCCAGTCGATCTGCACGATCTCTTCATTGACGGTCACCTTGAATGTCTTGGTGATGCCGAGCGAAGTGAGAGTGAAGTTAGTGGTGCCCGGCTTAAGGCCCTTAAGGGTGAGCAGAGTGCCGGAGTAGCTTACAAATTCGAGAACGGAAGGATCCTCGATTGTCACTTCGGGACGGTGGTAAGCCAGCGAAGTAAGAGGATCAACTCTCACGTCAATTTCAAGATTGCCCTTGGCAGAGGTGTAGAGATTATCAAGGCTCATGCCTTCAGGAGCGGTAACAATGATGTCGTTGACAGGGAAGTCCTTGTTATAGTCAAGCACTGTCACATAACCCTTCATCACGAGAGCGGCGGTGTCAGGCGAGCAGAAACCGATCACGTTTTCACCGGGAGTGATGCCTGAACGAAGGGTGAGAATGCAGTCAAAGCCATATTCATTGTTAACTTCTTCCTTACCGACAACGAGCAGTGACTGACCCGACTCCATCTCCCAGGAGTAGGAATTGCGGGCATTGGCGATATCTTCGGTGCGTCCGCCCTCAACCATGAGGCGGGCATAGATCTTGACTTCGGAGTTGATGTCGATGGTCTTGCGCACTTCATAGTTAAAGCCGTAGAACTGGTCGCCGGAAGGAGGAGTCATACCATCGATGTCTGGATCCCACATGCCAACTTTGATGTTGGGGCCTACGGTGATGTTGGCTGTACCGCTGGTGGTGTCGCCATTGCCGCCGACAGTGAGGGTAAGCTTGAATTCGCCATAGCTGCGGTCAGGGAGCACAAGCACACCGACACGATGGGTCTTTTCGTTGATCAGGATGGGGTTTTCAGCCAATGCAAGCTGAGAGGGAGCCTTGTCGAGCTTCTCAAGGGTGCAGGTAGGCTGGAAGTCAGCCACAATGGCCCAGGGATCGACAGCAAACCAGATTGTGTCGACAACCTCAAGGCTGCTCGGACGGTAGATGCGGCGATTGGCAGCCACCGGCTCAACGCCCTTTGGCGAGTGGTTGGTCACGGTGATGGCTCCGACGGCAAATTTACCGTTGGAGAGAGTAGCACGAAGCTTTGTGGTCTTGCCTTGTGCACCCTCGGTAGCGACTACACCATGATAGAGCTGATCGCCGATCGACTTGACCACACGCTCGATATAATACTGCGAGGAGTCAGGCAGAGCAGTGTAGATGGTGTCGCCGGTAGTGAACACAGTGTCACGGAACTCCACTACGCGAGCCACTTCGGGGTCATCTGTGGACCATACGATGGGAGTATTGATTTCATCACCGCTCAGATTGCTGACGGAAGCACTCACCTTGACGGTGTCGCCCAGGCTCAGACTCACCGAAGCGGGGTCAAGGGTGATGTAGACCTCCTTGGCGCCGGAGAGAGTGTCGTCTTCGGAGCAGGATGCGAAGGCCAGCGAGCCAACGGCTGCAAGCCCCAGATATATGCTGTTTCTGAAGAGTTTCATCTATATATATTATATAAGGTGTGATTAGAAGTTGTTGGGGGCAACGACCACTTGCGAAGGATTGTCGATAGCCTCACCGCGGGTCCAGGTGTCGGAGTTATCCCAGAATACACGGGTACCGCCATTCTGCGGACCGCCGAGCACGGCTTCGAGTCCCTGCATTTCGAGAGCATTGTTAGTGGTCACCTTCAGGGGTATGCGGCGGATCTGCAGCTCATAGTCCACGTCAGGAGCCATCGGGTTGAGGTAGACGGGGAAGAGGCGAGGATAGCCGGTGCGACGGAAGGTAGTCCAGGCTTCGGCACCCATGGGGAAGTTGGCGATATATTTCTGCGAGATGATCTTCTCGAGCTTGAGTTCACGATCATCGGCATCGTTCCACTTCACACCAACGGACACACGGCCCTTGATATTATGTGCATAGTTGAGAGGATCGACATAATCAACCACTTCGCAGGTTTCCTGGGCCAGATATGCGTCGGCATCGAGAGTGGTGTCGGTGTATTTCTGGTTTTCGGCAAACATGAGACGCACACCCTTTTCATACCATTCCTGAGCGGTGCCGCCCAT
This sequence comes from uncultured Bacteroides sp., assembly GCA_964555345.1. Lineage (GTDB taxonomy): Bacteria > Bacteroidota > Bacteroidia > Bacteroidales > Muribaculaceae > UBA3263. The sequence continues at coordinate 10,040 of CAZKRV010000037.1, read as the reverse complement.
GGCCCAGCCACGGAGAGCGCCCTCGGCGCGGAGGAAGATCACTTCGGCCAGCTTGATGAAGGGCTGATCGGCAGTGCGCATATTCTCGTGCATGATGCCGAAGGGGCCGTAGTTGTTCTGCTTGTTGGTAGTGTTGATCATGGCAATGCCGGGACGCACACCGTAGATGCCCTTTTCGGCGGTAATGCCGGTGGACTTTTCGGTGATGGCATACTGGTAGCCGTCAAACCAGACGTTGATCAGGGGGTTATTGAAGTGCTTGAGGATGTTTTCGAGCGAAGCGCCGAGACGGATATCGTCCCAGCCCACGGAGATCTGGTAGATGCAGGAACTGTGGCCATCGATGGAGGCATAGCTGATGTCACGGTCGCCGTCGACGAGCACACCGATTTCATCGTTGATAGCCTCTTCGGCCTTGGACTGTGCGGTGGCGGGGTCAACGTTGACAATGTTCATGGCCATACGGAGCTTGAGCGAGTTAGCAAACTTGACCCAACGGCGCCAGTCACCGTCAGACACGGTCTTGTTGCGGTCTTCGATCTTCTCGATCTCGGAAGCTGAGGGCTGCTCGCGCTTGAGAATGGCGATGGCTTCGTCAAGGTCCTGGAAAATCTGGGCATAGACTTCAGAACCTGCCTGCCAGGTGAGCGGGGGCACACGGTTGTTTTTGCGGTAGTCATCGAAAGGCAGAGCGCCATAGAAGTCGGTAAGCTCGTGGCCGAGATAGCCCTGAATGATCAGAGCCACGGCACGCCATGCCGGCTTGCCGAGCTTTTCGGCATGCTCGATGGCATTTTTGCTCTGCTGGAAGAGCTGGTTGTCAAGCGGGCCACCGAGGTAGTCATTGTCAGGAGTATAGAGCGAGGGGAGCGGGCCACCGAAAGTGAAAGTGCCTTTGGAGGTGGTCCAATAGCCGGCATAGTTGTCGACGTTGTTGGCTCGCTGATACTGATATTTGTGGGGTGCCCAGGTGCCGGTCGGCTCGTGGGAGTAGTTAAGCATGAAAGGAATGGCACCGCGAAGCTCCTTCTCGAGCACAGTGATGTCTTCTGCACCGAGGCCGGTTTCGTCGTTGGTGTCGATCTTGTCCTGACTGCCTACCATCCAGGGATATTCCTCCTGAAAGCGGTCACCGCATCCGGTGAGCACACTGCCTGCGGCGGCAGCCAGAGTCAGGGCGATTATATGGGTTTTCATATCTGTGATTCGTTAGTCAGTTGGAATTAGAAATTGAGTTTGAGGGTGATGGCATAGCCGCGGGTGGTGGGCAGGGCATAGTTGTCGATGCCGCCGAGGCCGTTGCTTGCAGTCATGGAGATATCGGGGTCAACAGGAGCGTTCTTGTAGATGAAGAATGCGTTCTTCACCGAGAACTGAGCGGTGAGGCCCTTGGAGTGACCGAAGAGATTGGGGAACTCATAGCTGAGCGAGATGTCGCGCATACGGAAGGAGGTAGCGTCATAGACGTGGTCTTCCATAGGCCAGCCACCGATGGTTTCATAGTACTTGCGCACGGAAACCTTGCGGCCGGAACCGTCGGGCAGATACATGAGCAGGGTGCCGTCGGGAGCCTGGAGTTCGGGGTTCTTCATGGCGGCCAGACGAGCATCGGCAGTGCGCTTGCTCAGGCCGAACTGGTCCATGTCGGATTCGGTAAGGCTCATCACCTTGCCGCCGATGCGGCCGTCGATGAGGAAGTAAAGGGTGAGGTTACGCCATGTGAAGGTGTTGTTCCAGCCGAGGGTCACGGGAGAGGTGGTGTTGCCGACAAAGGTGTCGTAGGTACCGGTGGCCATCTGAGGAGCGGCATTCTGGTAGTCGCCTTCGTTGAGCAGCTTGATGTGGCCGTTGTCATCGCGGGCGAAGGAGTTCACATAGAGGTCACCGTAGCGTCCGCCTTCCTTATATTTGATCTTGAAGGCGCTGGGGCCGACCTGCACTTCGTAGGGTGCGCCGCTCTCGGTCTTGTAGGTTTCGAGGATGCGGTTGTCATTCCATGCGATGTTGAATCCGGTGCGCCAGGTCCAGTCGCGGTTCATGACCCAACGGTAGCTTGCAGAGAACTCGATACCGTAGTTGCGGATCTTACCGGTGTTGACGGGCTTGGATTCGCCGGAAGCGGTGGTCACATACATGAACTGGTTTTTCAGTGTGGAATTATAATAGGTGATGTCGAAGTTGAACTTGTTGTTGAACATCCACACGTCAAGACCGGTTTCGTAGGCAGTGGTGGTTTCGGGCTGAGGATCGTCAAACAGCGGGGGACGCGACGATACGGTGCCGGTGCTGAAGTTGTAGCTCTGGCGAGCGAAGAGGGTGTTAGGAATAGGGTTGCCGACCACCGACCAGCTGCCGCGCCACTTGAGCTGGTCAAGCCAGGTCACGGGGCCGAAGAAGCGGTCAAGGAGCACGTTGACACCAGCCGAGTAGTAGTCGAAGCTCTTATAGCCGGAGCCTTGGGTGAACTGCTGGAAGGACTGCGCCCATTCGATACGGTAAGATCCGTCGACGTAAACCTTGTCAAAGAGGCCGATCGATGCGGTGGCGAAGAGAGCTGAACTCCAGTCGTGGGAATTCCAGGAGTCGGTGGCGCCGGTGGCGGAACCGTTGGGGTTTTCAGGACGGGAGTACTTGCTGTTTTGAGGCACGAACGCATTGGGCAGACCGCAGGTGTCGATCTGAGTGCTGATCGAGGTGGAGCGCGAGTAGTGGCGTGTGAAGTTACCGCCTAAGGCAATGTTGAGGTCGATCTTGTCGGCGAAGCGGTCGTTCCAGGTGAGCATGTGGTCATTGTAGATGTCGCTGCTCATGGAGTTGGAGCTATTGTAGCGGCCGCCGAGGAGGTCGTGCATGGTCTTGGTCGAGGTGTTGGCATACATCTCGTTGAGAGTGTTGGTCATCACATAGTCGATCGAGAAGCGGGTCTGGTACTTGAGGTTTTTCCAGATGTTGACGCCGAGGGTGATGTTGCCCAGGAGTCGGTCGCGCTTAACCACGTCCTTGATCATGTGAGCCACCCAGTAGGGGTTGTTGAGGTAGTCACCGTCGAAGTCCCAGGTCTGGACGGGCTGGCCGATGAGCTTATAGTTACCGAGAGTGTTGCCGGGGGTGCCGTCCCACACGATGTCATCGGCCATGGTGCCGATGTGCTTGTAGTGGTTACGGTAGTAGCGCATGTCGATTTCAGCCGGAGTGCGGTAGAGGGCATATGTGGCCGAAAGGGCGCGGCCGGCCACGGGGGTGTTGTCGGTGCGCTGGTTGATCCAGTTGAGCGAAGTGGAGATGTTGACGCGCTTGTTGAAGAGCGAGAACGATTCCTTCAGCATGACGTTGTTGCGGAGGAACTTGTTGTCAGGCACTACGCCGGTCTGGTAGGTGTTGTTGTAGCTGAAATAAGTGCGCGAAAGGTCAGTACCGCCACTGAGGGTGATGCCGTTGTTAAGCGTCACGCCGGTCTGGAAGAAGTCTTCGGAAGCGTTGCGCGCGGAAGTGGTGAGATAGGGGCGCGAAGCAAGTTCGTCATCGGAGCGTGTACCGATTCTGGGGCCCCAGCCATCAAGGCCACCCAGGCGACCGCTGGAGGTCACGTCGGCTTCAAGGCCAAACACGCGCTGAGTGCGGGGATACATGGCGATGCGGTCGATCGAAGTCGACGAGCTGATGTCGACCTTGACCTGGCCGGAAGCACCGGTCTTGGTGGTGATAACGATGACACCGTTGTTGGCCGCGGAGCCGTAGAGTGCGGCAGCGTTGGGGCCTTTAAGAATGGTCATGTTCTCGATGTCTTCAGGGTTGATGGTCGAGAGCAGGTCATCACGCGAGCGGGTACCGCCATACACGATCTCGTCGGCGCTCACCTGCGATCCCATACCGTCCTGCATGGGCACACCGTCGATCACGATCAGAGGCTGGTTGGTGCCGAGGATCGAAGTGGAGCCACGGAGAGTGATCTTCGAGGCACCGCCGCCGGCACCGGAGTTATTAGGAGTAATGGTCAGGCCGGCAGCCTTGCCCTGGAGGGCATTGACGAAGTTGTTGCTTTTGATTCGTGTCACTTCGTCGGCCTTCACGGTCTGAGTGGCATAGGTAAGAGTGCGGGCCTCGCGCTGGATACCCATAGCGGTGACCACGACTTCGCCCAGCTCCTGAGAGTCAAACTGGAGCTGCACGCTGATGGGAGTTCCCTCCCACTTCACGTCAACAGGCTTATAGCCTACTGCGGAGATACGGAGCATGGTGCCCTTGGCTACGCCGGGCAGCGAGAAGTTACCGTCAAGGTCAGTGGCAGCACCCTTGGTGGGGTTGCCCACAACCTGCACCGACGCGCCGATCATCGGCTCGCCTTCCTCGTCGAGCACGGTGCCTTGGGCATCGGAGGCCTGAGCCTGTGCCTGAGGCACGGGAGCCGCCAACGCGGTCACGGGCATCAGGGCACCCGCACCGAGCAGCAGTACTGCCGACAGAGTCAACTTTTGAAATGAGTTGATTGGTGTTAGCATAAGGTTTTTTGTAATAATGTAAGGTTTATGATTGTTAATTATCTTTCAGTTAAGTAGTTGCGACAACACGACTCACCCGCGCGTACGTGAAGCCACGCACATTCGGGAGTGTCTGCCATCAATATTCAACGGCAAAGTTACAATTTTTTTTAAAATAAACGGCTTTTTGGGCCTATGAACAAGAAATTTAACGTTGTTAAAAAGTTTTGACAGCAAAGCCGGCCATAAAAATGCCCTGCCGACAACGGTTACAGACCCTGACGCAGGGGGCACGGTCCGTTAAACACAGGTTAAAATTCTCATAGATTTGGTGCATCAGTATTATTTATTTATCTTTGTGGTGCCTTTTTGCCCTCTTGCGGCACATTGGATTGATCAATCTTTAACTTAAATCATAAATTTACCATTTCATTATCCGCATCATGCAGAGAAAGCTTTCAGTAGTGGCCGCCGCGCTTGCCGTAGCCGCCACCGCAGGAGCACAGGTCTATCAGCGTTCGTACGTGACATGGCCTACCAGCTCCGAATTCCCTACTTATGTGCAGCAGTGGAACAACGGTACACTGAACATGGAAGATGAAAACTTCTTCATCTCCCGCGTGAAACCGAAAGAACGCTTCCGCAACCTGGCCACTCAGGTGGACCAGACCCGTAACGCCACCAACGACAAGCGCCTGATATTCTGGGTGCCCGTGGGCGACACCAACTCCGACAACGGCTGCAATGCCCTGCCCAATGGCCGCTTCGACTCCGAAGTGTTCTCCATGTGGAGCTACCTGAGCCACTATGGCGACTGGACCGCTCCCCACGGTTGGGTGCCCGGCAACTTCGCCGACGTAGCCCACAAGAACGGTGTGGCAGTGAGCGGCGTAGCTTCGATTCCATTCGGCAGCATCATCACCGAGTGGGGCAACTCACTGCCCAAGCAGGCCGCCCTCAGCAGCGAAGACGTGGCCAAGTTCATGCTCTATCACGGCGTGGACGGTCTGGGCTACAACTCCGAGTTCTCCGGCCAGGCTGCCGCAGTGCAGAAGATCGCCGCCCAGCACGGCGACATAGTCAAGTACCTCAACGACAAGGGTAACACCGTAGCCGAAAACATCTGGTACGACGGCACCAACATCAACGGCTCCATCTCGTTTGACAACGGTCTGGGCAGTCACAACAGCGACATCTATGCCAAAAACAAACAGCGCCGCGCCTCCCTCTTCTTCAACTACAACTGGAACCGCCGCCGCAACCTCGAAGGTTCGGTGACCACCTCCAACAACTTAAGCATAGATCCCCTCTACATCTATGCCGGCTTCAACATGCAGGGCAACGACCCCGGCTCGGCCAACTGGAAGTATCTGGAACAGAACAATGTGTCGGTAGGTCTTTGGGGCGCACACGCCAACAACATGCACTGGCTCAACCGCAACTCCGGCGGCTCGACTCCCGCAGCCATGCAGACCACCTATCTCAACACTATCGAACGCTTCTTCGGCAACGGTCCGCAGAACCCCGCCATCAAGCTGCCAGTAGTCGACGGCGCATGCCACCAGGGCACTCCCTCCTTCTTCGGCATGTCGGCCCTGATGACCGCCAAGTCAACCCTGAGCTGGAGCCTGGCCGACGAACCCTTCATCACCTACTTCAACCTCGGCAACGGCCAGTTCTTTAACTGGATGGGCCAGCGCCAGAACAACTGCGAGTGGTATAACATCGGCGTGCAGGACTACCTGCCTACATGGCGCTACTGGTGGGCACCCTCATTCCTGGGCCGCGACGTAAAGGCCGGTGACGTGGCCCTGAAGGCCGGTTTCACCTGGGAAGATGCCTTCGTAGGCGGTTCGTCGATGAAGATCAGCGGCACTCAGGAAGACGAAGCTTACCTGCACCTCTTCAAAACCCAGTTCGCCCTGCTCCGCAACGACGTGATCACCGTGAGCTACAAGCTCAACTCCGGTTCCGCCAAGGTGAGCCTGGTATTCTCCATCGAAGGCAGCGAAGAGACTCCCGTGACCGACGAAGCCCTCGTGATCTTCGACAACGACACTGAAGCCGACGATGAACTCTGGGTAACCAAACAGATCACCCTGGCCCGCGGCTCATCGCTTGCCACTGCCCTCAACGGCCAGACCATCGCCATGATCGCCCTGAAGATCGAAGGCGCCAAGGATCTCGAATTCAACCTGGGCCAGATCGCCCTGACCCGCACTCAGGCCGCCACCCCCGCCCAGCCCGAAATCAAGCTGGCCAAAGTCCTCGCCAACCACTATAAGGGCGTAGACGCCAAGCTGATCTGGAACATGGCCAACAACAAAGCTGCAAATGAACCGGTCTACAACACCGACGTCAACACCTCGCTCTTCAAGATCTATGCTCAGGAGGAAGGTGCTGAACCGATCTTCATCGGCCTGACCACATCATGGGCTGCCCTCTACTACAGCATCCCCACCACCACCGAAGATGCCCGCATACGCCTCGGCGTGGCAGCTACCAGCCTTGACCATGCTTCGGACTCCGAAATCGCATGGAGCGAATGGATCACCCGCTCGGACTATGCCGCCAGCAGCGACATCGAGATCTCCAAGACTACCCTGAAACCCGGCGAAGGCTTCACCGTGCGCTACGTTGACCAGCGCCACACCCCCTCCGACTGGACCATCTACAACACCAACGGAAAGAAGATGAGCGAAGCCAAGGCTTCGACCTTCATCACCGTTGAAAACGGCTATGACGAACTCGGCGGCTACGACGTGGTCATCGACGAAGGCACCGCAGCCGAACGCCGCTTTGGTTACTACGTGCAGGTATCGGCTCCTGAAACCGGCGCAGTACCTGAAATCTACACCATCACCGTCAACGGCGAAGAACCCGCTGCCAGTGAAGTGACCATCAAGCCCTCCGAGGAACTGAACCTCGCCTACACCGGACGCGATGCCGACGGCGCAGGCTCACGTGGTCTCTACCTCAACGAAAAGCTCTTCGGCGTAAGCATCCAGGAACTCGGCATTCAGGCCAACCAGTCATTCTCAGTAGCAGGTTGGGTTAAGCTCTCGAGCCTCCCCACCGGCATCAGCAGCTTTGTGACCGTCGAGAACCGCAACGGTTCATGGCCCGCCAACAACTGGGGCTACTTCTGGAGCCGCATCAGCGGTGACGGCAAGTTCACCTACGACCAGGTAGACACCTGCTGGGGTATGCGTATGGGCGCCGGTGCCGACGGCATGCGCTATTGGAACCAGTATGACGACGCCAAGATCGGCATCGACTCCTGGACCCACTTCGCAATCGTGTTTGAATATGACGGTAACGCTGTCCGCTCAATGTTCTATCTCAACGGCGTGAAGCAGACCGCTACCCACTGGCTCTACTGCATGAGCTCCTCGTTCAAGAGCGCTACCGGCGAAAAGAACTGGGACGACCTCTCGCAGGTGTTCGGCAGAGGCGGCTTCACCGGCGGCTCCGACACCAAGGAACCCCCCTTCCAGACCTCGACCTATCCCGTGACCAACGCTGACTGGATCTCGTTTGGCGGTACCGCCTCCAACATCGGTGCCGTAGACGGCGTGATCGATGACTTCCAGGTATGGGGCAAGGCCATGACCGACGAAGACGTGAAGGCTTCGATGGCCGGACTTGACGCCAACAACCTCCCCGCCGACGTGCTCGGTCTCTGGGACTTTGAATCCGATCCCTCCGCCGACCTGTCATTCGCTGCCAAAGGCAAGAAGGCCGGTGCCAAGGCTTACTACTATGAGTTCGCTTCCGGCACCAACGAAGGCACCGCAGGCAAGGTCTACAAGGCTGCCGCATACTCCGTAGGCTGCCCCTTCATCGCAGGCTCCGCCTACAAGGTTGAAACCCTCCCCACCTGGACTGCCAAACGCGCCACCGTCACCAATGCCGAAGGCAATGGCGAAGCTGGTAAGGCCACCGTTTCATACAAGAAGGAAGGCACCTACAACGTAACCCTGACCCTGAGCAACTCGCACGGCACCGACTCACGCACCTTCCCCGTAATCCATGTGGGCGAAGGCAACAACATAGCCGAAATGGGTGCAGACAACATCAGCACCTACACCGTAGGCCGCACCGTATTCGTGGAAGTTGAAGGCAACGAAGCCTACAACGTGGCTGTTTACAATGCAGCCGGCATTGAAGTTGCCGCCCGCAGCGTGGCTGCCGGCAACGACCGCGTGATGAGCATCAACCTCGGCTCGGCTGGCGTATATGTGGTCACCGTGACCACCCCCGCCGGCACCCGTAGCTTCAAGCTCCTGGCCAAGTAATTGCAGATCTCCCTTTTAACCTAAAAAAAATCGGTGACTCCGTAATGGAATCACCGATTTTTTTGTAATTTTGTGACTTCCTATGACAAAGACCGTGCTTCAATTCGCGCTGATGTTTGTGTTGCTCGTCATCACACAATCAGTGATCTTCAACCACATAGCTCTGTTTAGCGTGGCGCTGGCGTTTGTGTTCATCTACTTCATAATCCGCCTGCCCGTGTCGCTCGACGGCAGCCGCGTCATAGCCCTGTCATTCCTGATCGGACTGGCGGTCGACGTGTTTGCCGACACTCCCGGCATGAACTCGCTGGCCTGCACCTGCATCGGAGCCGCGCGACGCACCGTGCTGCGGCTCTACGTGCCGCGCGACGAGGACGTGACCGGCTCACAGCCATCGCTGCGCTCGCTCGGCCTGGCCGTGTTCGCCAAATATGTGGTGACCATGTCGCTGCTCTTCAGCGCGCTGGTGTTCATGGTCGAAGCCCTGTCATTCTTCAACCCCGGATTGCTGCTCACCCGTGTGGTGGCCTCCACCCTCCTCACCTCGCTGCTGATCCTGGCCATCGACAGCCTCACCGACCGCTCCACCTCCTCAGCCTCCACCCGCCACCGTGAGAAAAGACTATAACCTCGAGAAACGCAAATACGTGATCGGCGGGTTCCTGATCGTGATCGTGGCCATCTATCTGGTGCGCCTGTTCACCCTTCAGGTTGCCGACGACAAATACAAGACGTTTGCCGAAAACAACGCCTTCCTGCGCAAAGTGCAGTATCCGAGCCGCGGACTGATGTATGACCGCAACGGCGAGCTGGTGGTCTATAACCAGCCGGCCTACGACGTGATGATCATTCCGCGCGACGTCAAGGGAGTCGACACTCTCGACTTCTGCCGCACGGTGGGAATCACCCGCGAGCAGTTCGACGAACGCATGGCCGACATAAGGAAAAGCCCCGGCTACTCGGCCTATACCCCTCAGCGGTTCATGACACACCTGACCGCCCGCGACTATGGCCGCCTGCAGGAGAAGCTATACCGCTACCCCGGATTCTACACCCAGAAACGAATCCTGCGGCAATACAACTACCTGGCGGCAGCCAACGTGCTTGGCAACGTGCGCGAAGTCAACAAGGCCGACATCGAACGCGACGACTACTATCAGGCCGGTGACTACACCGGCGACCTCGGAGTGGAAAAGAGCTACGAGGAATATCTGCGCGGCGACAAAGGCGTGGAGATACTGATGCGTGATGCCTACGGACGCAT
>CAZKRV010000036.1:0-13950 GCA_964555345.1 uncultured Bacteroides sp. | reverse complement strand
GAGTGTTGAACATCGAGCCCTTCTTCACGTGGGTGCGATAGTCGAGCATGGTGGGAATGGCGCGTTCCACGTGGCCGAGCGCATCGTTTTTCACGATCACGAGGGTCACACCTGCGGGGGCCAGGTTCTTCTGAGCGCCGGCATAGATCAGGTCATATTTGCTTACGTCGACGGGACGGCTGAAGATGTCGGAACTCATGTCGGCTACCAAAGGCACGGGGGAGTCGGGATCCTTGCGCAGTTCGGTGCCGTAGATGGTATTGTTGGAAGTATAGTGGAAATAGTCTGCGTCGGAGGGAATCACGAAGTCGGTGGGCACGAAGTTGAAGTTGGAGTCCTTGGAGGAGGCAACTACGTCAACGTCGCCAAACAGGCGTGCTTCCTTGATGGCATTGACGGCCCATGTGCCGGTTTCGAGATAGGCGGCTTTCTTGCGGAGCAGGTTGTAGGGAACCATGCAGAATTGCAGGCTGGCACCGCCGCCGAGCCACAGCACAGTGTAGCCTTCGGGCACTTCAAGCAGCTCCTTGACCAGAGCCGAAGCCTCTTCGATGACTGCGGTGAACTGCTTGCTGCGGTGTGAGATTTCAAGCAGCGACAGGCCCATGTCGGCGAAGTTGATGATGGCATCAGCCGTGTTTTTGATGGTATACTGGCTCAGTATAGAGGGGCCGGCATAGAAGTTATGTTTTTTCATGATAACGGGGGTGGTTTAAGAATTTTTGGTTAGTTATGGTACGGCAAATATACCCCGAATTTTCCAATCCCCCAAATAAAATCGGTCTTATTTTCTTTTTTTTGAACTTTTGCCACGGAGGTGGCGTTTTAATGGCAAAATCAACCCTCAAATAATATGTAATTATGACTACAAAACAGCAGAAAATACATAATGAGCAGCGCTATCCCGGCACCGGCGTAGATGCTGCCGATGACAATGAAGTCACTACCAGACTTGAACGTCAGTATACCCGCGATCTGAATAACAATCCACGAAACACCGATATGTGATAATCTTTCTTTTCATAACTTAATACTTAAAAAAAGAAGCTGAGCTGCAATCCGTGGAGGATATGCAGCTCAGCCGTTTTTTTATGATCGGATTATCGTGGGGAAGCGATGATTACTTCTTAACGATAACCTTCTTGCCATTGATGATGTAGAGGCCCGAGCGGGTGATGTTGGCAACGCGACGACCGTTGATGTCGTAGATCACGTTAGCAACCTTTTCGGTGTTGTCGTCAGTAACGGAAACGATGCCGTCACCATCTTCGATTACGCTTACAACCCAGTTGGAGGCGGAGTCATAGTTGTCGCGCAGCCAGCCTACAACATTGTAGTTGGTGCCGGAACCGGCAGCGTGGAGATAGGGATAGCCCTGAGTGCGTTCGCCGATGTTTTCGATACCTACAACGTTTTCAACGTTTTCAAGGGTGTCAGTGGGAACACCTACGATGGCCATAAGAGCAGCTTCTTCAACGTCGGTAACGGTCAGCCAAGACTGGTTGACAGCGGGGTTCAAAGCAGAGGGATATACGGCGATGCCCTTGTTGTAGAGCTTAACACCACCGTCAACAACCTTGAGGATCCACTGAGCGGCTTCGTCTTCGTCGTTGTCAGCAACCATCAGCGAAGAGGTCTTGATTTCTTCACCGGTTTCGGGATCATAGGTTACTTCTTCACCGGCAGCGAGGTAAGCGGGGGTGCCTTCGATGCCCTGATAGGGACGCTGTATGTTCATGAAAGATACGGTCAAGTTGTTGAGCTTGGACACGAGGGTTGCAGTCTTTTCAGCAACGGTAGCTTCGTATTCTTCAATAGCGGTGTTGAGAGACTTCAGGTTTTCAAAACCTTCGATCGAGAGGGGAAGAGCTTCGATTTCAGCCATAACAGCAGCTACGTCAGCGGCATTCCAGAGGGCGGGAACGTTGCTATAAGCGATGAGGCCGTTGATGGCAGCAGCCTTGGCTTCTTCGATCATAACAGGGCCGTCTTCTGCAAGGATCTTCTTTTCGAGTTCGGCGAGGTCAATCTTGGCCTGTGCAACTTCAGCTTCGGTAGCTTCCTCGAAGTAGAATACAGAACCGTTGTTGGCATTGGGATCGCCAGAGTGAGCACCGGTTTCAGAGTTTACACCGAAGTCGGAGAAGGGGTTCCATTCAGCGGCCATGAACACGTAAGGACCGTCGGCGAAAGAGCTTGTGTTGTTGTTAACAAAGTTCTTTACGTCGAAGCAAGCCTTGGTGGGAGTAGCTTCGCGGGAGATGCAGTAGCTGTTTTCCCAGTAAACGAGTTCGTCACCTTCCTTAACGAAGTTGAGGTTGAAGGCATAGAGGGTAGAACCATTTTCGGTGAGTTTGGCAAAGTCCATAGCACCGTTGCCGGCAGCGAGAACCTGGTCGGGCGAGAAGAGGTTGATCCACTTAACGCCGTCTTCGAGAGCGCCGGATTCATTGCCTTCAGCAGCTTCGAAGCGCCAGAGCAGAGATGCGTCGGGCACGAATTCAGCTTCGGTGGAGATGGCAGCGGTGGTCAGCTTGTACAGACCTACGTAGGGACGGGCGCCGAAAGTGCCCTGGCCGGCTTCAACGGCAGCGTTGGCAGCACCGGTTTGTGCCTTGTAGGCAAGGGTGAGAGCGCGGTTCGAAAGAACCTTGTAGTACTTGGGAGCATCGGCGGTCGACGCTACGGGCACCACATACTCAGCGGCTGCGGTAGCGCAACCGGCGAGGAGCAGACCCATCAGAAGAGTAGATTTTCTCATAAAGGTGAGTTGATTAATGATATGGTTGATAATTTAATTTGAGTAGATTATACGGGCACAAATTTACGGATAATATTCTGAAAATCCCAAACTTTTGTTAAAGATTTTTTGCAATAAAAAATGTTAAAACTGCGAAATGGCGCTTCTATCGTGTAAATTTGCGTACCAGTCGGGTGAAATGTTGCCAGTATTTTTCGGTCTTGACTTCACCTATGCCTGAGATTCCGGCAAATTCGGCTTTGGTGGTGGGGCGGAAGGTGGCGATCTCGTTGATGGTGCGGTCTGACATTATTATATAAGGTGGCACGCCCTCGATGCGGGCAAGATCGGTGCGGAGCCTTTTGAGCGCGGAGATCAGTGCCGGATCGGCATGGGAGTGGCGGATCGGGGAGGCTGCCGGTTTGCGCTGGCGCCCGGTGAAGTAGTGGCGCGCCAGGGTGACAGGGGTTTGCCCGGCGAGCACGCTGCGTCCGTAGGGGGTGATGTGCAAGCGGTTACCTTTGTCATAAGCTATCTCGATGAGTCCGAGCTGGAGCATCTGCTGGAGATAGGCGCGCCAGTCGGCGGTGCTGAGGTCGCGTCCGGCACCGTAGGTCTTTATGCGGTCATAGCCCCGGCTGATGATGTCGGTGCGGGCCGATCCGCGGAGTATGTCGACCAGCATGCCTGCTCCAACCTGCTCGCCGCAGCGGGCCATGGCGCTCAGGGCTTTCTGTGCGAGTATGGTGCCGTCGAAGCGCTCGGGCGGGTAGAGGCACACGTCGCAGTTGCCGCAGTCGCAGGTGGCCTGCTCGGAGAAGTAGCTCAGGAGCACCCGGCGGCGGCACAGGGAGGTTTCGGCATATTCCTGCATGCGGGTAAGTTTCTCCATGTTGATGTGCTGACGGTCACCCTCGTCGATGAATGAGCGGAGGGTGGCTATGTCGGCAAAGGAGTAGAACATGAGCGCTTCGGCGGGCATGCCGTCACGGCCGGCGCGCCCGATCTCCTGATAGTAGCCCTCGATGTTGCGCGGCAGGTTGTTGTGGATCACGTAGCGGATATTGCTTTTGTCGATGCCCATGCCGAAGGCCACGGTGGCGCACACGACCTGTATGCGTCCGTGGATAAAGTCTTCCTGGGCCTTGTCGCGCACGTCGGCCGGGAGTCCGGCATGATAGACCGCGGTGGAGAATCCTCGAGCCCTCAGGTCGGCAGCCATTGATTCAGCGCTTTTGCGGGATATGCAGTAGATGATGCCGGAGTCATCGGCGTAGCGGCGTATCATTTCGCCGATAAGCCTCATCTTCTTTTCCTTGCCGGGGTTAGGCATGACGGTGAGGCTGATGTTGGGGCGGTCAAACGAACTGACCGACACCATGGGGTCGCGCAGCCGGAGCTGAGTGGCTATGTCGGTGCGCGTCAGCCTGTCGGCAGTAGCGGTGAGGGCTATGACGGGCACGTCGGGAAACAGTTCCTTGAGGCGTCCGAGCCGGGTGTATTCGGGCCGGAAGTCGTGTCCCCACTGCGAGATGCAGTGAGCTTCGTCGATGGCAAAGAGCGATATGCGCATATTTTCCGGCCAGCGCTCTATGTCAAGGAGCAGGCGCTCGGGACTCATGTAGAGCAACTTGATGTGGCCGCGCCTGACGCTCTCGATGACGCGCAGGTTTTCTTCGTCGGACTGCATGGAATTGACCGACGCAGCGGGAATGCCGTTGGCGATCAATGCCTGCACCTGATCCTTCATCAGGGCTATGAGCGGCGACACCACGACCGCCACGCCCGGCTGGAGCAGGGCCGGAATCTGGTAGCAGAGGCTCTTGCCGCCTCCGGTGGGCATGAGCACAAGGCAGTCGCGTCCGGAGGTGACAGCCGAGATGATGTCGAGCTGACGCGGGCGGAAGGAGTCGTAGCCATAGAAGCGGCGCAGGAGCGCCAGAGCCTTAATATGCGTTGGATTCTCCACGGAGGGCATTGACCACGGTCTTGATGATGATCTTAAGGTCGAGCATGAAGGACCAGTGCTCGATGTACCACACGTCGCGGTCGACCCGCCCCTGCATCTTCCAGAGTTCGTCGGTATTGCCGCGGAAGCCGCACACCTGAGCCCAGCCGGTGATGCCCGGCTTGACCATGTGGCGGATCATGTAGCGGTCAATGAGTTCGCTGTATTGCCGAGTGTGGGCCAGCATGTGGGGTCGCGGACCCACCACAGACATGTCGCCCAGCCATACGTTGATGAACTGAGGAAGTTCGTCGATAGAGGTGCGGCGCAGGAAGTCGCCCACGCGGGTCTTGCGCGGATCGTTGCCGGTGGCCTGGCGGGTATCGGCATCGGCATTGACTTTCATGGTGCGGAATTTGAGGCAGTCAAATTCGCGTCCGCGGTAGCCCGTGCGCTTCTGCCTGAAGAAGACGGGGCCGGGCGATGAGAGCTTGACGGCTATGGCCACCGGAATGAACACAATGGGCGAAAGGATCAGCACGATCGAGGAGAAGGTGATGTCGAACGCGCGCTTGATGAGGCGATTGACGGTGCGGCCAAGGGGGTTGACCAACGGGGTGAGTACGGGAAGTCCGCCCACTCCGGTGAGTTCGAAGCGGCGGCCGACGTAGGGTGAGATCTTGGGCACGTAGTGGAACTGCACCATGGCATCGTCGGTGACCTTGACGACGCGCAGCATGTCGCGTTCGTTTTCGCCCGACAGGGTGAAGAAGACTTCGTCGACCTTGTGGGCGCGAATGAAGTGCTCGAGCGAGTCAAGATTGCCGGCATAGACACCATCGAAGCCTTCGGCAGGGTATTTGTCGAAGAAGCCGAGGACGCGGTAGCCATAGCCGGAGTCATTGGTCAGCGCGCGGTACAGGCGTCGGGCGGTGGGGTTTGTGCCGACGATGACCACGCGGGTGTAGTTCCAGCCAAGGTTGCGCATGTGCTTCAGCGCCATGCGTGTGGCCGTCCAGGTGAGGGGGAGCGCCACGAGCATCATGGCGTAGTATTCCACGTAGTAGCTGACGGGGAAGTCGTCGGCATTGAGGAAGCTGAGCAGCGACACGAAGAAGAGAGCGTGGATGCCTACGGCCTGAAGTGCCCCGGTGACAATGCGGTCTATGTGGGTGGAGCGCTGGCTGCGTGAGGCTGACAGGCGGATCATGACCGGGAGATAGCACACGGTGACCATGACCCACTTCAGGCGTGAGTCTGCCTGGATCACTTCAGGGTGGAGCAGGCAGATCACGCCGAAAAGGGCATTGACCAGAATCAGGTCAAAACAGCTCAGTATGCCGCTGAGAAAGCGGCCATAGCGTCCGCGGGAATTTTCCTCAGGCATTCAGTTTGCCGTCGATCAGAGCGATTTTCTTCTCGATGTTTGACTGGTCGTCGCGCAGGCGGGCAATGCGGCGCTGCATGTCGTTGAGCATGGCTTCGCCTGATTTGCTTCTGGAGTTGAAGAAGCCGAGGTTGTTTTCAAACGTCTTGATCTCGGCCCGTTTGGCTTCGAGCGAGCGCATCAGCCGGTCGCGCTGGCGCATGAGTTCGCGGCTGTCGGTGGCGGCAGATTCGATGGAGGCTTCGAAGGCTGCCATGCCGGCTTTGGCCGTGCTCATGTCGAGCTCGTCGTGGAGGCGGCGCACTTCGGCGCGATAAGCGTCATGGAGCTTGTCTTTTTCGCGGAAGGGGACGTGGCCGATCTGCTGGTAGCGGTCCATGAGCTGGCGCACTGCTGCAATGGCGCTCTGGCGGTCGGTGTCTTCGCCATCGGCTTTCATCTCCTTGAGGGCGCGAATGATCTCGCGCTTTTCCTTGAGGTTGGCCTGCTCGGTGCGTCGGGTGTCGGATCCGGACTGCTTTTTCTGTTCGAAGAAGTAGTCACAGGCGGCGCGGAAGCGGGCCCACACGGCATCGCTCTGCTTTTTGGGTACGGCGCCGATGGACTTCCATTCGTTCTGGAGGGCGATGAGGGCATCGGTGGTCTTCTTCCAGTCGGTCGATTCCTTCAGCTCTTCGGCCTTTTCGCAGAGGGTGAGCTTTTTGGCGAGGTTTTCGGAGAGATCGTCTTTCACGCTCTTGAAGTATGCGGCCTTGGCTGCGAAGAAGGCGTCGCAGCAGGCGCGGAAGCGCTGGAAGAGGGCAGCATTGGTCTTGCGTGAGGCGAAGCCAAGCTTTTTCCACTCTTCTTGAGCGGCGAGTATGGTTTTGGTCTGTTCGTCCCAGGCGGCAAATGAGTTGAGCGACTCGCGGTCAATGGCCTCAACTTTTTCGCAGAGGGCGGTCTTGGCGTCTTCGTTGGCGCGTTCGGCGGCTTTGCGTTCTTCGAAGAATGCCTGGTATTTCTTGTTGACTACGGCAGATGCGTCTTTGAACCGGTTCCAGATCTCTTCGCGCACTTCTTTGGCTACGGGGCCGATCTCGCGCCACTTGTCGTGGAGGTCCTGGAGGCGGCGGAAAGCCACGACAACATCGGCCTCGTCGGCCAGACGGGTGGCCTCTTCGCAGATCAGGGTCTTGCTCTCGAGGTTTTTGCGGAAGTCGAGGTCGCGCAGGTCTTTGTTGACCTTGAGCTGGTCATAGAATCGTTCGGTCGTGGCCTGGTAGCGTTTCCAGAGGTCGGAGACTTCGGGAGCGGGGACCTCGCCGATGGCCTTGAACTGCTGCTGGAGTTCGCGCACGCGCTCGAGGTGGCGGTGGACGTTGTCGGCATCTTCAGCGGCGGCATTGATTTCGTCGATCACGGCGTTTTTGGCGCGCAGGTTTTCCTGGCGTGCGGCTTCCTGCTCGGCAGCAAGGGCGGCTTTTTTGTCTTTGATGATGCCGAGCGCGGCCTTGAACTGTTCTTCGGCTTCGTCTGGGCGCGGAGCGAAGGCTGCTTCTTCGTTGCCGCGGGCCAGGAAGTCGGCCTTTTCGGTGGCGAGCTCGTCGTGGCGTATGGCATAGAACTGCACTTTAAGTCGATTGACTTCCTCGCGCGAGATCAGTGCCGCATCTTTTTCGGCACACAGCTTTACGGCTTCCACGATTTCCTCTTTAGAGAGTGGAGCAGTGGGAGCGGCAGCGGTGGTTTCGGCAGATACTTCGGGAGTGGATTCAGCGGCTTCGGGGGTGGCCTCCGGAGTCGTCAAGGGTTGGTCTTGCAGTTCCATGATGTGTTGATAATGATAGGGTTAAAGTGAGAAGCGCGGACCGGCGGCAAGGCCACCGGCTCGCATGCGGGTTCGATTAATTCGTCCCAAAGTTAGCTAATAATCAGTGATTTTCCAAATTTCAGCGCATTAAAATGCAAAAAGCAGGCGAGGCGCGCCGCTCAGCAGCGGCACGCCTCGTGAGAAAGCAATGGGGTGGGGCGACGGTTATTTCACCAGTATGAGCCGGTGGCTGGTGCCGTCGATGTAGAGGTGGCCGGGGGCGGGGGTGGCCACGCGGCGGCCCTGCAGGTCATACCATACGGAGTTGGTGGCATCGATGCCGTCGGCATCGATCTCGGTGATGTGGGCGTTGGGGCGCGGGTCGGTGGAGGTGACCAGGTCGCCTTCGGCTCCGCTCAACAGATAGGCTGAGTTGGCCTGAATGTTGGCTGTGGCCTCCTTGCGGGTGAAGGTCAGGGACTCGGCAGTGGAGGTTACGGAGTAGTGAGGGTTAGGTGCCTGAGTGAGCAGGGTGGTGCCGACGAGGATATTGTCGTTTGTGAACTCGGGATTTTCCCCGGCTACGGTCAGCAACACGTTGCGCGAGCCGTTGGGCGAACGCAGTATGAAGGGTACTCCGGCGGGTATGATGCCTTCGTGCTTCTCAAGGTAGACCTTGCCGTCATATTCCTCGACGGCGATCAGCGCGTCAACATCGTCGGCCACGGTCACGGGGCAGGGGAGGGTCAGCGGGAGTATGCCGTGGGCGTTGGGTGTGGCAGTCATGAACTTTACTTGCTCGAAGTAGAAGTAGTTTGGCTCTTCGGCGATGTTGTAGTTGACCAGACGGTTTTCGCCCGACACTGTCACCCAGCCTTTGTCGTCGGGCAGGCGGAAGCGGAACTGGCGGTTGAAGTCGCCGCGAGGTTCGAGGGTGAACACCGTGGCCAGAGAGCGGTCGCCCATGGTCAGTTTGGCGTTGTTGTTGCCGTTGCTGATCAGGTATTGGCCGGTGGCGGCGCAGCGCACCACCACAGAGGTGAGGTCGGCGGTGGGGTGCTCGATGCAGAAGAGGTTGAGCCCTTCGGGAAACGATGATGATCCGCCGCCGATCTTGGGCAGAGCCTGCTGGCGCGAGGTGAGAGTGCCGTCACTGCCAATGCTGAGCGAGTTGTTTTTGAACGACGAGGGGCGATTCAGGTCGCGGAGCACGTAGTAGCGGCCTTCTTGCGGCAGGCGCGAGTTGATGGCGGCGCGATAGGCAGCGTCGATCTCGTTGATGGCATATTTGTCGGCATCGGCGAGCATCTTCTCCAGCTTGTCGATATCGTAGGCGCCGGCATAGTTGGTGAGGCCGTCGGAGGTCATGGCCTTGGCCTTGCTCACGAACTCTACGTATTTGGCAAGCATGTCGGGGCGGCCGGCCTTGATGCGTGCCTCGATGGCATCGCTCTCTTCTTGGGTCAGGGTGCGGGTGGTGCTGGTCGAGATCTGGTAGAAGAGACCCGTCTGACGGGAGCTGACGGAGGAGTAGTCCTCGAGGAAGATGGCGGTGCCGGCGGCATTGTCGGCCATGCCGAGCAGTGCGCCTCCGCAGTCGATGATCCATGCGGCGATGTGGTCCACATAGAGCGGCACCATGTCGGTGGGGGTGTCGGTGAGCACGGCCTTACCTCCGTTGGCACCGACGAATTTGCCGGCGGTTATATTATAAAGGTAGTAAGCCTTTTCGGTCTGTGAGTAATGGATTGACCAGAGTGACTGCTCGGCGCTCTGCTGCGCTCCCACCTGCACGTTTGTGCCCGTGCCGGAAGCCACATAGCCCGAAGCGGAGCTGGAGCGGCGGTTGAGGGTATAGGCCGCGGTGTTGCTCAGCGCGTCGGTCGAGGTGACCAGCTGCGCGGCTGCGTCGGCGGTGCCGACGGCTACGCCGGCGCAGAGAGCTATGATCGATATGATTGATTTCATGTTTTAAATTATATAGGTGTGGATTAATTCTCGTCGGCGGTGAGCGGACGGTCGTTGGGGATCACGGGCTTCGGGCGCGACGGTCCGGGACATACGCTCATGGCCTGGCGCAGGCTCTCGGGTAGGGGGCGCAGTTCGCCGGAGGCCTCGAGTGCCTTCATGTCGTCGCGGAATTCGTCATACATAGGCTCGGTGAATACGTAGTACTGGATGCCGTAGTCGCCCTGCTCGAGCGCGCACACGGTGAACACGCCCCAGCGCTCGAAGTAGTCCCAGAGGTTGTAGCCGGTCAGGCGCGAAGCCTTGCGCACCAGGTTGATGATGAAGGGGGCGGAGTTGGCCGTCCAGTTCACGGGCGAGTTGGCTGCGGGGAGATAGCCGCGGGTTACCCACACGGAGTTGGGATAGAGCTTCTTGAACTGCTCTGTCTTGTTGATCGAGGGGTCGGTGGTGCGGTTGTTGTTGAAGATGGAGGCGAGCAGCTCATACTTGTCGACGGCGCCCTTCTTCTCGATCTCCGATCCGTTGGGGTTGTCGTTCTGGCGCAGGGCCTCGAAGAGGTCGAGCATCAGGTCCGGGCGAGCATCGGCATCGTCGCGCGAGCTGTTGGCTTCCATGAAGAAATACATCATGTTGATGTAAGGAGCGAAGATCAGCTCGCCATTGCCGCTCGAATAGGCCTCGATGGCGTTGATGGCGCGCTTGGCGTCGTCGGCACGCTTGGTGGGCATGGTCGGCTGCTCCTGGGCAAACTTCTTCAGCTCGCTGCTCCAGGCAAATGCGCGTCCCTCTTTGGCTGCGGTGGCGGCGTCGTTGCGGCAGGCCAGGACTATGCCGTCGCTATTGGCCGTTTTCGTTTCGCCGTCTTTGGGGTCGGAGGGGGTGCGGTCATAGATGTCGGTCAGGAAGATGCGCTGTGCGGTCACGGTCCACTTCATCTTCGGGTAGCGGCCCGAGTAGGTGAGCGACGAGATGGGGTAACCCATGTGGCTCACATTGTAGGCCGAGAAGATGTTGTTGCTGACTTCGGCCATGCCGGTCCAGCAGAAGTAGGGCTTCATCTGGTGCTGGTGGCCCCATTCGTGAGACAGGCCCCAGATGGCATCGTCGTCGCTGTTCATCAGCACGTCGGGTGAGCATACGCGGCGCTGCGTGTCATACTTGAAGGTCACGCCGCGGCCGCCCTGATACATATAGTAGTCGTAGTTCACGAATGCCAGGGTCTTGTTCGGCGGCACGCGGTTGTATTTTTCAAAGCCGAGCAGACGGTGCTCCCAGATGATGAGCTGGTCGAGCACGTTGATATAGCGCACGTATTGGTCCTTGGCGTAGTTCTTGATTGCGTTGACCTCCCAGACGGAGTGCACGCGCGAACCGATCAGGTCGATGCAGGGATAGATGGCGTTGTCAAGTATCTTTTGCATCTCGGCGTTGGTCTTGGTGTTGGAGAGCACGCCGTTGTAGCCGCCGCCGATGATGTGGGCGGTGATGGGGGACGCGGTGCCGTTGGTCATGCCTTCGGTGTCATAATTGCAGATATATGCCAGAGCCGGGGCGGTGGAGGTGCGGTTGATCACGTTCACGCCGTTGGCCAGGGCATAGATCTCTTCGGTAGCATAGGCCTTTTGCTCGGGGTCGTCGGGCATCACATACCAGTTCATCACGCGCATCGGTATGGTGCCGAGGTGTTCGGGTATGCCGTCGACCACCACTGCATATTTGCCCTTGGAGAGCACCACGCCGGTGGCGCCCTGGCAGCGGTCGTAGTACTTGCCGGGAGCGTTCCACTGCTCTGACAGGGTCTCTACGTCCCACAGCGGTTCGTGGGTGCTGATCATGTTTTCGGCCTTGTAGGTGCCTTTCAGCATCAGCTGGGCCAGGGCCTGGAGGAACGGATCGGTCATCTTGTCGACGTCTGCCTGCTTCACTCCGGGTTTCAGTCCGGAGAGCACCTTGTCGGCGAAGAGCTTGCTGTCGGTCTCATAGGCCGATTCTCCTTTCTGCACACGATAGAACTCCATTTCGGCACACGAAGCGAAGTTGCCTGAGCCGCTGCGGACCTGGAAGCGGATGCCGGTGACGGGAGTCTCGCACTCGATTTTGAAGTCGTAGGGGTTTGACGATCCTTTCAGGTGATAGATCTCGTCGTTCATGCGGGTCCATGACGGGTTGTTGCCGGTGTCGGTGGTGATAAACACGGCCACGTCTTCCCAGTTGCCGTTGGTCTGTCCGTCGGAGCGGGGGAAGTAGCGTGCGGTGGCTATCTCCGAAGGCTCCGAGAAGCGGAAGGTGAGCAGAGGCCACTCCGATTGATTTTCGGGATTGAATCCGCTCCAGGGCGAGTGCCAGAAGGTGGCGGTGTTGTCGTCGATGGTCAGGTTGGCTCCTTCGCCGGGCTGGCTCACGCTTGCGGTCACGCTGCTTGGGCGCACCCGCAGGGCGTTGATCGAAGTATAGGCCAGCTCGCCCACGTTCATGCCGTTCTGGGTCACTGTGATTTCCGAAGTCTTGCCTTGGGCGGTGCGCACCGATAGGGTGGCTGAGCGCTGTCCGCAGGTGTTGTTGGCGTCAACGTTGAGTATCAGCTTTCCGTCTTCGATTTCAGGCTTGAGCCATGAAGCGGCGCTGACTGAGTAGTCCAGTCTGGCATGGGTCGGTATCTCCATGCGTGTGGCTTCGGGGTCGGTCAGCTTGATCTTGGAGCTGCCGAATGCCACCAGACCGAACTGGTTTGCGGGCAGATCGGTTTCGGCCGAAGCTGCCGGGGCTGTCAGTATCGCCGCCAGGGCGAACGTCAAGCCGGCGATGAGAGTAGATTTCATTCGGTGATTGGTTTTTATATAATTATGTGTATAGATACGCAAATTTACGCTAAGTTTTTTGAACTGCCAAATAATAATCATATGTTTTGTGCGTTTATTGGCTAAAGATCCGTTTTTTAGTAGGAATTTTACTTTTTCCAGTCCGATTAGCTAATATTTTTCAGAAAACTTGTGTATTTCATAAAAAAATATTATCTTTGCAATTGTAAAAATCCTCCCGCCGGGAGGCCTTAATCTTCCGGCTCGCCGGATTCCGGTGGCGGCAACGCCTCGGGAGATGGCAGCTAAAACGTTGAATTAATCTATCTTATCACTATTTCTATGGGTAAAAAGTTATTGTTTTTAATGACATTCCTGATGGTCACGCTGGGCCTCGCGGCTAACGTGACGATCACCGGCGTGGTCATTGACAAGGCAGATCAGGAGCCTATCCCCGGCGCTACGGTGCAGGTCAAGGCTAAGAAAGGTCAGGCCTCTCCCCACGCTACAGCCACCGACATCGATGGTCGTTTTGAACTCTCAGTGCCTTCGGAAGGAGTTACTCTCGAAGTGAAGTTCATCGGCATGGAAACTGCGGAAGTGAAAGCCACTACCACTCCCATGCGCATTGAACTCTCGGCTTCGACTTCAGTGCTTCAGGAGGTAGTGGTTACCGGTATGGGCGTGCAGGACAAGCGTCTCTTCACCGGCGCTACCACCAAGATTAACGCCGACGAAAGCCGCCTCAGCGGTGTCAGTGACGTGAGTCGCTCGCTCGAAGGCCGCGCAGCCGGTGTCAGCGTGCAGAATGTCAGCGGCACTTTCGGTACCGCCCCCAAAATCCGTGTGCGCGGCGCCACCTCTATCTATGGCTCCTCCAAGCCTCTCTGGGTGGTCGACGGCGTGATCCTGGAAGACAACGTGGACCTCGGTCCTGATGAACTCTCGTCGGGCGATGCCAAGACCCTCATGGCTTCGGCTATTGCCGGTCTCAGCGCCGACGATATCGAAGACTTCCAGGTGCTGAAAGACGGCTCCGCCACCTCTATATATGGTGCGCGCGCCATGGCCGGTGTGATCGTCATCACCACCAAGCAGGGTGTTGCCGGACGCACTACCATCAGCTATACCGGCGAACTTACCTATCGCCTCAAGCCCTCTTACCGTGACTTCAACATCTGTAACTCTCAGGAGCAGATGGGTATCTATAAGGAAATGGAAGCCAAAGGCTGGCTGAGCTTCGCTTCGCTCGCCAACTCCAGCTCCAGCGGCGTCTACGGTACCATGTATAAGCTCATCAACACCTATGACCCC
>CAZKRV010000035.1:8658-14055 GCA_964555345.1 uncultured Bacteroides sp. | reverse complement strand
TGGCTTGAATGAAATTTTTTGTAACTTTGTCGCCGCAATGGTATCTCCAAAGCCCGGGAGAGGGTGGCGCGATAGCGCAGGAGATTTAATAGGGAATCCGGTGTGAGTCCGGAACAGTACCCGCTGCTGTAAGTCCTATACCAAAGATCTGTCGCACTATGTCATTGGGATCTCCAGGGTCCTGAGAAGGCGCGGCCGGATCGGGACGAGTCAGAAGACCTGCCATAGCCGTAAACGATAGATTCAAGCCTACGGGACTATGGGCAGCGATTATATATGATTCACTTCCGGCAGAAGCAGGAGTGGACCTATTCCGGACTACGTCCGTAAAAACTCATTATATAAATCCCGTGAGCGTACAATCTGTATGTGTACGTCCACGGGGCTTTTTTTTGTCTGTAACTTTTAAGATTCAAAGAATGTAATGAGTTTTAAACCTATCATATTGCTGTTGATGTCAGCTCTGGCCCCACAGGCGGGAGCGGCCGCAGAGGCGGACTCCGATTCGATCACGCAAGGGCTCCGCGAAGTGCTTGTGACGGCCCGCAGGCAGAGCGAGGAAGTGATACCCGCACAGACGCTGGCGGGAGAGGAGTTGCGGCGCCTGAACAGTAACAGCGTGGCCGACGCACTGCGTTATTTTTCAGGAGTGCAGGTGAAGGATTATGGCGGAGTGGGAGGAATCAAGACCGTCAATATCAGGTCAATGGGCACCAACCACACCGGAGTGGTCTATGACGGCATAGAGTTGGGAAACGCTCAAAACGGGCAGATAGACCTGGGCCAGTTCTCGCTTGACAATGTAGAATCCATATCGCTATATAACGGACAGAAGAGCGAGATACTTCAGCCGGCCCGTGATTTCGGCTCGGCAGGCACGATCTATATGCGGACACGCAAACCACGGTTTGGAGAGGGAGAGAGCTATCATGCGAGGGGGACGGTGCGCACAGGTTCGTTTGACCTGATCAATCCGTCGGCTCTGGTGGAGCTGAAACTGAGTGAGCGGGTCAGCGCGTCGGTCAGCGCCGAGTGGGTCAATTCGAGCGGCAAATATAAGTTCCGCTACAGGCGTGTGAATCCGGCAGGCGAGCTGGCCTATGACACCACGGCAGTGAGGCAGAACGGCGACGTCAACGCCACGCGCCTTGAACTCGGCCTATACGGCAACCTGCGCTCGGGTTACTGGACCGCAAAGGCATATAACTATAATTCAGAGCGCGGGGTGCCGGGTGCCATAGTCAACAATGTGTGGCGGCGCGGCGAGCGGATATGGGATAACAACTCGTTCGTGCAGGGCAGCTATTCCGGCACATTCGGCCGGTTCACCACTCTCAACAGTGTGAAGTATGCCGCCTACCGCACTCATTATGTCAACAATGATGACAAGCAGGTCAAGATAGACAATCTATATCGCCAGAAGGAAATCTACGTATCGTCGGCCAATGAGTATGAGATACTGCCCGTGTGGCGCGTGTCGGCAAGCTGTGACTTCATGTGGAACACGCTTGATGCCGATATGTATGGCTTCGCCAAGCCGGACCGCTATTCAGGCTTCCTGTCTGCAGCCACCTCGCTGTCGCTGACACGATTCCACCTGCAGGCAAGCGCACTCGGCACCTTTATCCACGACAAGCTACGCGGACAACAGGCTCCGGCCGACAAGAAGGTACTGACCCCGGCAGTGTTCGCTTCATTCAAGCCGCTGCATAACGGGGACTTTTCGGTGCGCGCGTTCTACAAAAGATCGTTCAGAATGCCGACATTCAATGACCTGTATTATGCCGACATGGGCAACTCGAAACTAAGTCCGGAACGCGTGACTCAATACAATTTCGGTCTGCTCTACGACCATCGCGGAAGCGGAACGGTGTCGGCGGCAAGAGTCAGCGCCGACGCGTATTACAACAGCGTCAAGGACAAGATCGTGGCCTATCCCAAGGGGCAGCAGTTCCGCTGGACCATGCTCAACCTCGGGGTGGTCGATATACGCGGTGTGGATGTGAGCGCGCTGCTCACGCTCAATACCATCAGGGACCTTTTCCTGACCGGGCGCCTGCAGTACACATTTCAGCGGGCCATCGACGTGACCAATCCGGCAGACAACTACTATCGCGACCAGATCCCTTACATACCGCGTCACTCAGGCTCGGCCGTGTTCAACGCGCAATTCCGCGGCTGGGGGCTGAACTATTCGTGGATCTATGTGGGCGAGCGCTATAACCAGCAGGAAAACATACGCTACAACTACACTCAGCCATGGTATACCTCCGACCTCTCCGTGAGCAAGGACCTTACCCTCGGGCGTGTGTCGCTGCGTGTGCTAGCCGAAGTGAACAATCTGCTGTCACAGGACTATGACGTGATACTCAACTACCCGATGCCGAAGCGCAACTACCGACTGACCGTGACCGTGGAGATATGAAAGTGATGATTACTGACGCCAAACACCTATTGATCTTCCTGTTGCCGTTTTTAGCGACACTATCAGCATCATGCCGGGAGGACGAATTAGTGGTCCCGACCGAGTATGACATAATACCGGAGCGGCCGGATCCGGACTCGGCGGTGAGAGGTTTCTACCTCGTCAACGAAGGGAATATGGGCTCCAACAAATGCACGCTCGACTATTTCGACTACCGCACGGGGCTTTATGCCCGCAATTTCTATGCGGAACGTAATCCCAATGTGATCAAGGAACTCGGCGACGTAGGCAACGACATAGGCATATACGGCTCCAAACTCTACGTGGTGGTGAACTGCTCACACAAGGTGGAGGTGATGGACGCACGCACGGGAGTGCGCATCGGCCAGGTAGACATACCCAACTGCCGCTACGTCCGCTTTCACCGCGGTAAGGCCTACGTAAGCTCCTATGTAGGCCCGGTGCTGATCGATGCCAATGCGCCGAAGGGAGCCGTGTATCAGGTCGACACCCTGTCGCTAGCCGTCACCGCCAAGGTGACCGTGGGCTATCAGCCCGAGGAAATGGCCATTGTCGATGACTATATGTATGTGGCCAACTCAGGCGGATACCGTGCACCGAACTATGACAACACCGTGTCCGTGATACAGATGGTCGACTTCAAGCAGGTGCAGCAGATACCTGTAGGCATCAACCTGCACCGACTGAAGAAAGACCACTATAACCGGCTGTGGGTCACCTCGCGCGGCGACTACCGTTCGCGCCCGTCAAGGCTCTATGTCATGGAGAAGAAGCGGGGATTCAACCAGATGGCGGTCACCGACACGCTGCCGGTGGCCTGCTCAAACATGGCATTTTACGGCGATTCGCTCTATTACTACGCCACGGAGTGGAACGAATATGCCGGAGCAAATACTATCAGCTACGGCATCATAGACCTCAAGACAAAGGCCGTGGTGTCGGACAACTTCATCACCGACGGCACCGAAAAGGAGATCACCGTGCCCTACGGCATAGCCATACACCCGGAGACGGGCGACATCTTCGTGACCGATGCCAAGAACTACGTTTCATCAGGCACACTCTACTGCTTCGACCGGAGCGGACGCAAAAAGTGGAGCGTGCGCACCGGCGACATTCCCGCACATATCACATTCCTGACCAGATGAATAAAGCCTCATTACTATATCTGCCGCTGCTGCTTGCCGGCTGCACGAGTGAAGTGCCGATGGTCAACCTCGGCATAGATGATACGTATTACATACAGCGTATGCAGAAACTGGATCTGCATCCGGCCCTGACCGGCGCGCGCTACCGATGGTATCTCCGGAACCCAGACGGCACGGAGCGCCTGATATCGACCAGTCGCGACTATATCTTTCTCGCGTCGGAGGAGGGGACATATCAGCTCCGCTTCGAGATTGTGGACGAAGTGACCCCCTATTCATTTGACTTCACGGTGCACGTGCTCCACGAAGAAATCGAATACAGCCCCTACATAAGCCGCGTCTATGAGTACTGCCCGGCTCCCGGCCAGTTCATCAACGAGATGCCCCGCTATGAGGAGGGAGACACATATGACGACATGCTGCAGAAAGCCGAGGAATCCATATCCGGAACCAATGACATCATGATCTCCCTCGGCGGCTATGGCGGATATGTGACATTCGGATTCGATCACACGGTGATCAACGTGCCGGGCGAGAAGGATATCCGGATTTGGGGTAACTGTTTCTACGAACTGCTGCAACCGGAGAAGAAAGGAGGATCGGCCGAACCCGGAATAGTGTGCGTGAGCTACGATGAAAACTGCAACGGAGTGCCGGACGACGAGTGGTTTGAGCTGGCCGGCAGCGAATATGACTCACCGGCCACCGTGCACGACTACTCCATCACCTATCACCGCCCCGATCCGGACAGGGACCCGGTGGCCGATGAAGACAACAGCATCGAAGACCTCTACTATATACGCTGGGAAGACAATCTCGGCGGCGAGGGCCATATACCCCGCAATATCTTTCACTCACAGGAGTATTTTCCGCGATGGGTCGACAGTGACCGGCTCTCGTTCAGCGGCAGCCGGCTCGCCACCAATGCCGAAGATGTGAGCGGATATGGGGCTTACTATGTGCTTTACAGCTATCCATGGGGCTATGTAGACAATCACCCCAACGAATATGAGGAGCTCAATTCATTTGACATCGGGTGGGCCGTTGACGAAGAGGGTAACCGCGTCGTTCTGCCTGGGGCGGACTTCATCAGGGTCTACACCGGTGTCAATCAATGCTGCGGCTGGCTCGGCGAGACATCGACCGAAATATGCCGCGCCATGGATCTGCATATCGAGAACTTTACACTGACCAATCATTAATAATTTTACAGACTATGAGAAAAATCTCTGCTATCGCGTTGACAGGTCTGGCCACGCTCTGCGCATCGGCCCACCCGATCGACTTCGACAAAATCGAGCACTGGACCGGCAGCGGTCCCAACCGGGCCGCGCTTGTGGTCCAGTTCAACGGCGACATCTACGGCACCG
Organism: uncultured Bacteroides sp.; assembly: GCA_964555345.1. Taxonomy (GTDB): domain Bacteria; phylum Bacteroidota; class Bacteroidia; order Bacteroidales; family Muribaculaceae; genus UBA3263. The sequence goes on along the minus strand of CAZKRV010000035.1, from coordinate 9,091 downwards.
ACGCATACGTATGGGGCTATCGATGGGCCGACGGCGAGACCCCTAACGGCGAAATCATGATGAAAGCGATCTGCGCCAACTCATCGAGGCTGTCAATGCTCACACAATATACAGGCAACATGGGCAGCACCGTGTGCGGCGTGGGCTACAGCCTCAATCAGGAGCTGCTGGATCATCTCGGCTTCGACTTCGACAAGGCACTGGAGTCAGAATTCATCAATTTCGACTACTACGATGCCAACTCCTTCATGGGGCAGACTTCAGTCCCCGGGGACGATACTCCACAGATGGCAGCTGACGCCATAACGGCAGCACGCACTTCAGGATCACACAGCATACAACACCCGTTTGACAAACAAGCCTACGGATATCCCGCCTATGACTATGACTGCTGGAGGATTGACGAAGCCCTCGAGCTGCGCGCGGGCCCGGC
>CAZKRV010000035.1:0-8558 GCA_964555345.1 uncultured Bacteroides sp. | reverse complement strand
ACAAGGCCGTGAGAAGCATAGGCGAGGGTGTGAGCCATCTGCCGATGATCATACGCTTCGGAAATCAGGCCAAGATAGATAATGTGGTGGTGGATCTGTGGTTTTATGATCTGGTGCCGGGAGTGGACAAGATCATGGAAACACTTTCTGCCGATCCGGCATTCAAGTTCGAGGGAAACACGCTGAGCATCGATGCCGACGGCGACGGCATTTTCGCCTCGTCAGGCTCCGATGCGTCATGCTCCGGCGAATGGACCATAACCGAATATGAGGACTGCCTCATGCTGTCGTGTGACGACAAGAAGCCGGAGTATCTGCTCTATCTCCCCGCCACAGGTCAGGCCGCGGCAGTGTTGCCGGAGTCGATGACCTTCTCCCTCTCGGACGAAAAGAACTACATTCCGGTGTTCGTGCAGCGCGAGGCAGAGTACGATGCAATCAATTACAGCTGGTATCGCCGCACAGACACCGAGCTGTCGCAGACAAGTACTTCATCGGACATAGTGAAGTCCGTGGCCACCGCTGCAGCGACCTTCGGACAGCTGACGTATGCAGGCAACAAAGCGGGCGATCTCTACATACACGTCAAGGTGCGCACAGGCAAAGGCTCATCATTCTCGTTCAGCAATGTATGCCACTTCACACTGCTTCCTCCCGAAATACCGCTCCAAAGCATAAGCTTCGCCAAAACATCGGTTGAAGCTCCGCTCAATTCAGCAGTAACCAATGACTACACGTTGCTTCCGGAAAACGCCACATACACCGGACTGACATATTCGTCAAGCGATACCAGAGTGGCAACCGCCGCCGCCACCGCCTTCCGCACCACCAAGACTCCGGGAAGCGCCACCATCACAGTGGCCTCGGCATGGAATCCGGAGGTAAAGGCATCATTTGACGTGGTGTCGGCACTGCGCCACCCCGTGACCGGCTTTGCGATAAAAGATGTGGAGGGAGACGTGATCGTGCTCAATCCGAAGCAGATGCTCGGCATCATAGCCGACGTGACTCCCGCCGATGCCGACATACCTGACTTCAACGTGACCCTGGAAGGAAACGGCACTGACCGCGACAACCTGATCGCCTCCATGTATAAAGTCAACTACTGGGACGAGGACAATACCCGCATACAATTCTATGAACTCAGCGGACACCGCGCAGGCGAGTGCACCCTCACCCTCTCATCGACCGACGGAAGCAATGTGGTAAAAACATATACCGTAAAGGTGGAAGAGCAAGACCGCACCCCGATCGAAGGCGGTTATACCGACGGAACATTGCTGCTCAACGAGGAGTGGTTCGGCCACACCAACGGCGGCATGAACTACCTGACTCCCGATGGCGAGATGATGTATCAGGTCTACGAGCGTGAAAACCCGGGAATGTCGTTTGGCGCGACATCGCAATACGGTATGATCTGGGCAGACAGACTGATAGTGGTGTCGAAGCAGGCGGTGGACGGCGGTGACCCGCTGCCAGGCGGCGGACGCGTGGTAGTGGCCGATGCCGCCACTCTCAAGCGCCGCGGCTCGATCGATGACCTTATGTCAGGTGACGAAACCAAAAGCGCAGACGGCCGCGCCGCGGTCGGTGCCACTCCGTCAAAAGTCTATGTAGGCTCGTCGAACGGTATCTATATCGTCAACATTGACAGCGTGGCCGTGACAGGCAAAATCGTCGGGCTGGGCGGTGAGGGCTCAACCGATCTTTATTCGGGCCAGATAGGCGACATGGTACATGCCGGCCGCTATGTGTTCGGCATCAGACAAAACGCCGGAGCATTCGCAATCGATCCGGAAACCGACATGGTGGTGCGCGAGTATGAGCTGCCGACAGTGCAGGGCATAACCCAGAGCGCCGACGGGCATGTGTGGATAGCCTCAGTCGACGGCAACGGGTGCGCCATGTTCACGTGCATTGACCCAGAAACGCTTGAGACGGATATGGAGCGCAGTGTGGTGATGCCGGAATCAGTCGGTGCGCCAACCTGCTCATGGGGCGCATGGCGCAGCACGCCGTTTGTAGGCTGCCATAGCAGCAACGCACTCTGGTTCTCGGTAGGAGGCGGCATATCCGGCGGTTCGGCAAAGGATAAGTACTTCTGCTGGGAGATCGGTTCCGATCCGGCATCAGTGCGTACGGTATTTGACATGGAGGTGGCCGGCCTGACCGGCTCGCATCCGGGTGTAAAGCAAAAGACGTATGGTTCACCGCGCTATGATGACCGTATAGGTCAGCTCATAGTCATGACCACCGAAGACTCCGCATCAGGTCACTACCGCTATAACTGGACCCACTTCATAGACCCGGCTACCGGCGAGATAGTACGCACCATAGCGCTCAGACCTTATTACTGGTTTCAGGCGTTTGCAATCTTCCCCGACAAGCATGACGCAGTGATTGATGTGGAAAACTTTGTGATGGATAAGAACGATGAAGCCAAAGTGATAGACCTGGCGGAGGCAGTGACCGATGCGGACAATATCGACGCCAACATCAGGATCTCGCTCTTTGAGGCCGACACCGAGACCGAAGCCAACGCCAAAGTGACACTTGACGGCACGATGCTGACCGTGACACCTATATCCACCGGTAATTACAGCTTCACTCTCGCCGCTGAATCAAACGGCCGCACCTCGACCCGCACAGTCACGGTGACAGTGACCGACCCGTTATCTACGCTTGAGAATGTGGACGCCTGTCAACGTTCGATCCGCTGCGACGGCCAGCGTCTGTATGTCAACGGATTCGCAGGTCATGATCTCAGCATCTGCGACATCAGCGGCCGCATGGTGGCCACGATGACCGTAGACGCCGACAGCTATGTATTCGACTTCGGGGCACACAAGGGTGTGTTTGTGGTCAGCTCCGACGATGATTTCGCAACCAAAGTAATCATAAAGTAAAGCTCCAATGGGTATAAAGCATCTATTATCCTGCTCCCTTCTTCTCACGGCAATGGCTCCGGCCATTGCCGCCGAAGAAGAGGCGGACTATACAAATGGCATCATATGGGTGAACGAAGACTGGTATGGCCACCAGAATTCGACAGTGAATTACCTGATGCCCGACGCCACCGACGGCGACTTCTGGAAATACCGGATAATCCAGGCCGAAAATCCGGGCATGGAATTAGGGTGCACAAACCAGTATGGCGCCATATGGCATGACCGCCTGTATCTGATAGCCAAACAGGACAAGGATCCGGGCGCTACGGTGACCGGCGGACGCATCACAGTGGCCGATGCCAAGACCATGAAGATCCTGCATCAGCAATCACTGATTGACCCCTCGGGGGCACAGTGCGACGGGCGCGGATTTCTCGGCGTGGATGAGCACAAGGGGTACATCTCCACAAGTAATGGAGTGTGGATATTCGACCTTGACAACTATGCCGTGACCGGGCAGGTGGATGGTTCGGCCAATCCCAATGCCGGAGGTGACGGCGATAAACCCAATACGGATCCGACAGGCTCACTATATCACGGACAATCAGGCATGATGGTGGCAGCCGCAGGTAAGGTCTTTGTGGCTCACCAGCAATATGGCTTGCTGATAGTCGACCCGGAGAAAGATAAAGTGATTGAGGTCATATCCATGGACATTGTGCAACAGGGAGCGGGAATAGGCTCCATTGTGAAGTCAAAAGACGGTATGCTCTGGCTATCGGTGGCCAAAAATCTGCAGGGCACCGGAGCCACACTGCCCTTCATCGTGCGCCTTGATCCCGTGACGCTGGAATATGAAGTCATAGAAATAGCAGCGGATATGTATCCGCCCTCAAATTCCTGGTATGCCTGGACTCCTGATGCCTTCGTGGCCTCATCGGTGCAGAACTGCCTGTATTGGAAGGGAGGTCCGAACCGATGGTTTACGGGCACCAAGATATATAAGTTTGACTGCGACACGCGGGAGCATACATTGTTTATAGATCTGGAGGAAGAGGGAGCCAATTGGAAGCTCTACGGCTGCGCCATAGGAGTGGACCCGTCGACCGACGAGATCTATATGGCTCTCTATCATGAGTTCGGCACGCCGACCTACGTCACACGACGCTATTCACCGGACGGTGTCAAGGTCAGGGACTATGAGATGATCATGAACTATTGGTTTCCGTCGCTTCCGCTGTTTCCCGCCACCGCCGATACTTCCGGTATAATGACCGCGTCGGTAACCGCCGCCGATGATCCGATCGTGAGCTATAGCAACGGTGTGCTCCGGGTAAGCAGCGAGTCAGCCACAACGGCCTGCATCTATTCACTGAGTGGGCATATGATCCGCGAGGTGCACCTCGAAGCCGGCGACAATCAATTGCCGCTGGAGCTGGCTCCCGGCGTATACATAGTGAGCATAGGCCGGTATGTCACGAAGATCATTTCCTGAACGACTGGCCGAGCAAAGTGGATATGGTCCGGATAACCTTGCGATGACGGTTGTTGCGCAGGTATATGTAGCCGATCCATGGGATATAAATACCGAAAATAAGTGAAAGAACCGTATGAACCCACCAGGGCTGGTCAACGAAGTGGGCCAGCACCTGCTGGGTGAGTACGTTGAAGTACCACGACAGCAGGAAGATCAAGTAGTTGGCACCGACAAGATGGTCAAGAAACGACACCTTATACCGAACAAAGAGTTTTGCCAGACTGATGCACATGGCGATTCCGAACATAGAGGATATGCGGCTCAACTCGGTGCCTTCCCAAAGCATAAATGTGGAGATCCAGATGATGAAGGAGATGATCAGCGAGCTCCAGTTGTCAAGCGGCAAATAGCGGTCGACTTTGGGATAGAATTCACAATAGGCAGCACCCAGCACGAAATAGATGCCAAGATTTATGGCATAATGATAGCCGAAGATTTCGGTGGAGCCCCACTCAACGAACTGTGCGCCAACAAACAGGGCGATTATCCCGACAAATGTCAAGGTCATAGGGACTTTATTGCGGCGGCATAACGAGATAATCACGTAATTGAAAATCAACAACAGAAAGCTGGCCTGAATAAACCAGAAAAACGGAATGGGCAACCTATCGGTGAGATAGAGGGATTCAAGCATACCCCTGGCCGAGAGCGGCAGAGGATCGTCGGCTATGCCCGACATGGATGCTCGCGGTATGTAGGTGACCAATGTCAGTACGAGATATGGCAGCAGCAGTCTTTTCACTTTTTTCAGTGCGAAGTGCCTGATGGCCGGAGATTCGCCATTGCGCTTGAATGTGGTGTATAGCATCAGGAAACCTGACACGAACATAAAAAGCGGCATACGGAAATTGTAGCAAAGTCGATAGATGAGCAGAGAGGTGCCGTGTGAGCCGTCAGGATATTCATGAAATGAATGACCAAACACCACCAGTATTATGCCGATAACCTGCAGATAAGCTATAAATTTCAGGAAGACCTGACGATTGTCTGTCGTGCCGGGTTGTGTCATGCGCCTGATGTAAAATGAATCTATAAATATTGAATGCTCCGCAAAGTTACGAAAAATCACCAATTCCTCCGTGCCTAACCACATGCAAATAATCAAACAAATGCCAGATATCGATTGTTACAAGATAAAATTATTAGACAATGAAAGTAATAGGAATAAACGGAAGTGCCCGCAAAGACTGGAACACTGCCACACTCGTAAAGAAAGCTCTTGAAGGCGCAGCCTCTGCAGGAGCCGAAACTGAACTGATCGACCTATATGCAGAACCCATCAAGGGCTGCCTTGAGTGCTTTGCCTGCAAGCGCAAGGGAAACAAGACAAACGGATTATGTGCGATCCGTGATAATCTTCGCCCTATTCTTGAAAAGGCGCATGATGCCGATGTCATAATAATCGGTTCTCCAAATTTCTTCGGCTATCCCACGGGCATGGTGCGGTCGTTTCTCGAACGCTTTCTCTATCCTCTCTCGTCGTATCAGATTGAAGATGGCCAATTCGTAAGGATACTTGGGAAACGTGTAATCCCAGCCGGAATAATATTCACGATGAACGCGGAGGAACAATATTATAAACCGGGAGGATATGAAATATCCTTAGGCATGACACGTGACAACCTTGAACATGTATTGGGATATGCCGAGCAATACAATTCATATAATACGCTACAATTTGCCGACTACTCAAAGATGGACGCCAATTTCTTTGACCCCGAAGATAAGAAACACCAGCATGAGACTCAATTCCCTATCGATCAAGACAAGTGTTTTGAAATGGGAAAACGTCTGGTAGATAAAGCTGTATCGCTTAACCAATAATTCTTCTGGAAGTCAGAAGGCGGGCTAGAGCGTAAAGTGCACCTTGAATGAAGACGATGAAAGCGGCCGGGGGCACTTCAATAACGGTACACACCAGAAGGCCACCGACGCATGACAGGAGTGAGAATCCAATGCTCCACATCATCATCGGGCCGAAGCGGCGGCTCAAGCATTCGGCGGCAAGCTGCGGCAGGGTGAGCATAGCCATAAGCAGCATTATGCCTACGCAGCGGATCATCAGCACTATACCGACCGCCACAAACACGGTCATGATTCCGGAGATAAGCCGTACCGGCAGTCCGGCCACGTGGGCAAAGTCGGGGTCAAAGGCCACCGTAACTATGCGTCGATAAGCCACGGCCACGAAGCAGAGCAGCAGCAGGGTAAACAGGGCGAAAGCCACGAGGTCGGCTATAGTGACGGTAAGAATGTTGCCAAACAGCAGCGAATTGAGTTCTGGGACAGTGCCCGGGGTGATAAACACGAAGTAGACTCCGATGGCCATGCCAAGCGCCCATATTACGGCGATGGCAGAATCTTCACGCGCCTTTCCACGCCATGTGAGCCACTCGACTCCAAGAGCCGATCCCACAGCAAAAACTCCGGCGGTGAGCAGCGGGGAGAGGCCGAAGTAGAATCCGGCACCAAGTCCACCGAAGCAGGCATGGGTCACACCACCGCATAGCGACACCATACGCCTGACCACTATGTAGCTGCCGAGCACTCCGGCCGCCACACTCATCAGCACCACGGCCAACAGGGCATGGCGGAAAAACGGATATTGAAGCAGTTCAAGCATTGGTATTGAGCGGAATCAGAACTTGCCGGAAGTGTTGACGCGGTCCTGCTCCACAGCCTCGATCTCTTCCTTGCGGAAGTTGCGGATCACACGCACTGTGCTCAGGGTGGCGAAGTCAGTCAGCAATTCCACACGCAGTGAGTAGAAGTTGTCGTCGGCATCTCGCCCCTGACTGATGACACGGCCCACCGGTATGCCTTCGGGAAATACGAGGGAATAACCACTGGTAATCACGGTATCGCCCAAAGCGAACTCCACGTGGCGCGGCAACTCCTTAAGCACCGCCTCACGAGGCGACTTGCCGTCCCACACAAGCGAGCCGAACGCATCGCTGCCCTTGACCTTACAAGAGAGCGGCAGGTCACTGTTAAGCAGCGAGATAAGGCGCGCCGAGTGTGGTCCGGTCACATTGACAATACCTACAACCCCGTTTTGGTCCACTACTCCCATTTCTGGAAACACGCCATCGAGTTCACCTTTATCAATGGTAATGAAATTGTTGGAGTGGATTATGGAGTTGTTGATCACGTGGGCCATAGTGTAGCCATACTGACTGAGCACCGAATCCATCGGGAGGGAGTCGGTGCCCAGCTGTTCGGTTGCGCGACGCAGGGCGGCACGCAGGTTTATCACTTCCATTTCGAGCTGCGAAGTGCGTTCCTGAAAATCTTCGTTGATGCTGCGCAGGTGAAAATAGCCGGTCACGGCATCAGCGCCGGAATAGACGGTGCGGGCCACCGCTCCGGCCGATGTCATGTAGACGTGTTGCTGGTAGGGATTGCCCCCGAAGAGCATCACGCAGCTGATGATGGCAAACAGCAGGAAAGTAAACCAGCTGCCATGGCGCACCAGAAATTCAAGAAGTGCCTTCACGGCTCAGGATATAAGCTTATCGGATCAGGAATGAGAATTTATCGATATTCTTGAGAGCTACGGCAGTGCCACGGGCCACAGCCAGCAGAGGGTCTTCAGCCACATGGAACTGGATGCCGATCTTGTCGGTCAGGCGCTTGTCAAGACCACGGATCAGAGCGCCACCGCCGGCGAGCCAGATGCCATTGCGCACGATGTCGGCATAGAGTTCAGGAGGAGTCTGCTCCAGAGCGCTGAGCACTGCGGCTTCAATCTTTGAAATCGACTTCTCGATGCAGTGCGAGATCTCCTGATAGCTCACGGGCACCTCCATGGGGAGGGCGGTGATATGATTCGGGCCATGGACTATGTAGTCCTCCGGCGGATTTTCCAGTTCAGTAAGGGCAGATCCGACGTGCATCTTGATGTCTTCGGCAGTGCGCTCGCCAACCTTTACGTTGTGGGCGCGGCGCATGTGTCCGATGATATCTTCAGTCAGGTCATCACCTGCAATCTGGATAGACTTATTGGTGACGATGCCACCCAGCGAGATTACTGCGATCTCGGTGGTGCCACCGCCTATGTCGACGATCATATTGCCGGCCGGAGCCTCCACGTCAAGGCCGATGCCGAGAGCGGCAGCCATAGGCTCGTAGAT
>CAZKRV010000034.1:0-14694 GCA_964555345.1 uncultured Bacteroides sp. | reverse complement strand
ATAATCTCACTACTGAAATCCTTTTTTACGACTGCGCCGCTAATAATGCCGGCGGCGCAGTCGTAAACTTTCCTCATTAAGGCATACGAATCTCTCCCCGAAAAAGATTTCTCCCGAAAAGATGATAGGAACCCCACATCGACATATCATTTTCTCCTTAATCCTAACATGCCTGATGGTAGCCTGCAGCAGTTCGCAGGAGCCTCAGGAGCAATCGAGCTCGTCGGCGATGAAATTCAGCGTCGAGCTCGGATCACGTGCGGTGATTACAAGCAACGATAATATCACCGCATATCCTTTTGCCGTCTACGGCGATATGATCAGCAATGACGGCACCACTTCCGAATCGTCACCCATCACGATTCATGACGCAACCAAAGTCAGTTACAACTCCCAGACCAAGCAATGGGGCTATGATAAAACCCAATACTGGTTTCCCGGATTTCAATACTCATTCGTAGCCGTCCAGCCGCATCCGGACAATGCCAAATGGCTGTCGAGCTTCCTGTACTCGAAAGATCGCTTAAAATTTACATATACCCAACCTTCTGACTATAAATCGGCCCCCGATCTGCTCATATCAGCCCACCGGCGCGATTATGCCGGGGGTGATGCCGATCCCGTGCGCTTCAGATTCGACCACATTCTCACCAACGTCAACGTGCTGGTGGCATATAAAGGATTTTCCTCCGGGCCTAGCAGCATTACGATCAATGAGTTGACATTCAACAATATTCCGGTAAAGTCAACATACTCCATTATGCCCGCGCCACTGACCGGTGACAGCAAAATGACATCTGACTGGGTGAATGGCGAAGGCTCGGTAGATGGTTGGACCGTTGACCGCTGGGGTTCTACTAATATCAAATTCCGTTCCGACGCCCCCAGAATCGTACAAGCCAATAAGGATGCACTTCAGTTGTTTTCCAACAGCGACGTCCTGCTGCTGCTGCCCAATCCGTATGATCCGGATTTTCCGTCGGAACTGGAGCTTAATTATACGACAAATACCGGACAGACAGAAACCGTCTCGGCCATCATACCCAGAGGCTGGAGTCCCGGCTCCAATTTGACTCTTTCGATGGAAATTAACAATGGCCTGGTGCAATTCAGCGTCAGCGTCGAGCCTTGGAAAGATGGCTCCTCAACAAATCCCACAGTACCAAGAAAATAAAACCGATCGGAAATGAACATTGCGATAAAACCAACATACCTGCTCCTCATACCGGTCATCGCGCTCGCTTCCTGTTCACAGGACGACATGCCCGGTGGCACCGACGGTGACGACGGCAAGCGGATCGTGTTCCGCACATCGCTCCCGGGGCTTACGAGCCGTGCCGAGATCATCACGGAGGACAATCTGCCTAACTTTTATGTGACGGCCTTTGATCTCGCCGACCAGACGTTGATGTCAGGCGGTGTGATGGAGCCGCTTTTTGCCAATGAAAAAATCGATATAGTCGGCAGTAAAAATGCTTACACCTCGTCCCGCTGCTGTTGGCCTGATCAGCCCAAGGAGAGCCATGTGGTCTCATTCTTCGGCTTCTATCCCGGTCTGGAGGAATTGGAAGGGGCACAATTGGACAACGCCTCCACTGGGAGCGCTGTCGACTACAAGCTGACCGGCGTCCGTGTTGTCAAAGATATTGCCGATCAGTTTGATTTCGTCACAGCCTATACTTCCGGCTCCATGGCCGACAACCTCTTTTCAGGTGTCACGCTTCCATTTGCCCATCAGCTCAGCCGCATAGAGGTCAAGGCTTATGGCGCCCACAAGAGCTGTGACATCGAGATCGCCGGCGTGCGCATAGGTGGCACCGGTGTAGAAGATACATTTGATTTCCAGCCGATTGATGGCGCCGGTGTGTGGTCCGGTAATCCGACCCGCGGCATTGTCGAGTATGTGTATCGCAAAGGGGATAAGATTGTCACCTGCGGCAAGAGTCACCGTGTTGATTTAGATGACGCCGTCTCTATAATGGGCGCCAGGCGCGCCGACGGGAGTGATAACTGCGCCATGCTGATCCCTGCGACATACACTCAGTGGAACTATGCCGGTGACCGTCGCAACGCCGAAAATAAAATGTATATCAGTGTGTTGATCAGGGTGATTGATGCCACACTCACTGCCGGTAAGGATCCTGTTGAGACGCAGCGCTACCCCTACAGGGACCTGTCACAGGGCATCGACGCGCTCAAGATCCCCGTTGTGTATCTGGCTGTCAACAAGGTATCAGGCGAGGTTTCTACCCGTCTTTACAAAAACGGTAGCAGCTATTTCACTGACGCGGCTTTTAAAGATCCCTACTCTCTTCCAGCCACTGAAGAAGTCAAGGAATTCGGCTGGGCAGCACTTCCAGTCGAAGGCACCTGGGCTCCCGGAAACATCTATACCTATAGTCTCAACTATACCCACGGCGTCGGTGTCCATGACCCTGAGGTATCTACTACTACCGCCCCACGTGCAGGTGACCCCGTCATCAGCGACAGAGTCGGCATGACCTACACCGTCAAAGAGTGGAAAGTCGGCGGTAGCGACAAATTCGAGGTGCCTGGTTCCTAAATAGTTAGTGCAAAAATAAAAGGAAGCAGCCTGACGCGTTATGAAGTCAGGCTGCTTCTTTTTATTTCAGGATAGCGGAGAGATCAGCGGATCAGGGTCTTGGTGGCGGTGGCACCGCGGCGCACAATGTAGAGGCCTGGTGTGAGGTCTGAAGGGCTGACTTTCATGCCGCGCAGGTCGAAGAATTCGGCATCGGCAGCCTGGGCGGGATCGATGACATCTTCGATGCTGTCGACTTCGCCGAGGTGGACCACGTTGGAAGCGGTGGACTCGCCTTTGTCGTAGACGGCGGTGACGAAGTAGTCGTCGCCGGCCAGGTCACGTGAGGTGGCGTAGGTGGTTTCGGTGACAGGTTCGGAGTTGAGCAGCACACCATTGCGATAGACGTTGTAGCCGAGGAGCTTCAGTGCTCGCGGCTGGCCGGTGGGTATGTAGATTATGTCATCGAGGGTGAATAGCATACAGTCATTGGAGGTGCAGCGAATGGCAAAGTAGCGAGTGCCGGCAGGGAGAGTGACGTAGAAGCGGGTCCACTCTTCGCCGACTGCGGTCTCTTCCATCACTTTTTCGAAGCGGTTGATATTGTTTGTTGAGGTTGATGCGTAGACTTCGAAGGTTTCGTAGCCATAGTCGATGATCTGCGAGCATGCGCGGAAACTGATGGTCTGGCGTCCGCCGTAGAGTTCGGGAGATATGAGCCAGTCATCGTTGGGAATGGGCTGGCGTCCGGCATTGACGGTGGCCATGGTGAAGAGGCTGCTTTGGCCTGAGGTGTAGAGGAAGTTGTAGGGGGCTTCGTCGGTCATGGTCCAGTAGGCCTGGGGGGTGCCGGTCACGGGCATGTCAAGGCCTTTAAAACCGACCACATTGCCGCCGTCAGCATCAAACATGGTGAATCCGTTGATTTCGGTGGTGAAGGCTTCGTAGTCCTCGAAGTCTTCGACCGCTTCATCGGGCGCGGCAGTGGATAGGTCAGGGGCACTCCAGGTGAGAGTGACGGCAGATCCGGATTCTTCGCCCTGGAGTTGGCTGGCAACGGGGTGGCATGGGGCGAGGAAGGTGATGTTGAACGGTGCGGAGGTGTTGTTGGAGTGGTCGGCATCGCCTTCAGCAATGACTTCAACGCGGAAGCGAGGCATCTCCGGGCTGATGGCAGAGAACTGTCCGTGGAGGGTCACGTCGGTCGATTCGAATGAGTCGAGAGGTCCGGCCTTGACGGTGTCGATGACCTTGCCTTCAGACAGGAGTCGCACGATGAAGCTTTCGATGCGTTTGGCACCGAGGTTAGAGAGGGTAGCGGTAACATCATAGGTCTCGCCGGTGGAGGCGAAGCGGGTGTGCTTGACCCGGTCCACGCTCATGTCGACAGGGCTGAGATTGTCGATGGTCATGTTGTCGAAAGGCATGTATCCGTGGCTGATGATTTTGGCCCCGAGGACCACGCGCACAACCTTTCCGGCAAAGTCGCGGAGGGGGCAGGTGATTCGGGTCCAGCCTATGTTGTCAAGCTTGATCAGCTCGAAGGTCTGCACAGTGGTGCGTTGGCCGGTGGCGCAGTCAACAACGTTGACCGATATCAGATTCTCGTCCTCGTCATATACGTAGGCATAGAAGCTGACGAAAGGTGCGGTGGTGCCTGAGAGGTCGATCTTGCCGGTGGAGAGTTCGCCATATTGTTCGGTCTGGTTTCCGACTAGGCAGATATAGCTGTTGTCGCCGTCTTGCGATTTGGGGTCAGAGAAGTCATCGAGCATACGCCAGATAAGTCCCTCGTCGGCCATGCCGCTGATCACATAGTCATCGCCTTTGCCGCTGAAGTGGTTGACGTAGGGCACGGTGTAGGGATCGCCGATGAAGATGTTGTCGCTGAAGCTATAGGCTGACTGCACGCCGTTGATCTGTGAAGTCACGGCAAACATCATCACCTCTTGTGTGCCCGGGGCGACATCGGCTTCGATTGTGATCTCGTTTTCTTCGTAGTCAGGCTGTAAGATCACATAGTCATCGTCGGTCACCTGATAGATATTGTAGAGCAGCTTTTCGGGATTGATGGCAGTGCCGTTGACGTCGGTGGCGGGTACAGTCCATGTCAACTTCACGGAGCCGTTGGCAGGCTCGGATATGGAGGTGATGGTAGGGGCCATCGGGGTGGTCATGCCGATGAATCGGATCATCTGCAGGGAATTGCCCACGCCGACGCTGTTGCGCGCCTCAAATGAATATGTATAGAAATCGGATTTCGCCACTTTGTCGACGAAGGAGAAGTCCTGGCCGGGGCTGGCGGTGACGGTCTTGACAGGGACATCGTCGCGCTTCACGGTGATGGTCATGGCACTGGTGATGGCCTTGCCGTCGACACCGATCGACGGGGCCTTGAAGGAGATGGTGGCGGAAGGGGTGCCATCGGGGTCAGACACGAAGTTTACGTCGGTCACCAGCCCGGGCTCGCGGCCTGTGCGCGGAGCCTCGATTGCGATGTTGTCGACGAAGAGATAGTTGGAGTTGGAGCGTATGCGGTCCGATATGCCGTGTATGCCCATGTAGTATAGCCCGTCATATTCCGGCACGAACCACCCTGAGATCTGTGTGGGGCGTGTGCTGGTCACGTCGGTGGGAGGGATAACGTCGAAGGTCATGCCTTCAGCGTCGTTGTATTCGCCCATCTTCACTTCAAGAGTGTGGGGTGTGCCTTCGTAGAAAAGCGAGGCGTCAAACTTCACAAGATAGTACTTGCCTGCTTCGAGCCTGATAGCGCGGGGAATGAGCCAGTCGTCGCAGACGGGCACGTTGATGGGGTATTGCAGATAGGCACATTTGCTGAATTTGCGGCCATTGGACTCCCCGTTGAAGTTATAGTATTCCCACGAGCGTTCGGAGCCGCTGATGGGGTTGACGTCGCCATCGGAGTTGATGACCTGGAAATAGCGCACGAACTGGTCGAACTCACTGCCGGCAGGATAGTCATCGAAGGTTTCGACAAACGGTGGATTGAGCGGATTGCGCTCACCAAGGCGCAGTTGCGTGGCCTGGCCGTCGCCCTTGCCGGGTATGGTCAGTTTGCCGTTGCCCGACAGCGGTTCGCCGCCTTGTGCGAGTCCGGCGGCACAACCGGCCACGAGAATACTGAAGATTAGTCTTTTCATCTGTATATCAGTTTTTTGGTTTTTTTGCTGTTTTTGAGAATGTAGATTCCGGGCACTGTGATCCGGTCAGGGTCAACGGGGCGTCCCTGTAGGTCATAGAGGAGTGTCGGACGGGGAGTGTCGATCATGACCTCGTCGATGGCTGAGGAGGGTAGGGTGGTGACCGGCATCATGTCGGAGGGAGCGGAGATCAGGCCCTCGCTGTCAATGCCACTGACGGAGTAGTAATATTCTGTGTCGGCTTCGAGTTGATTCACTTCGGCGAAGGTGTGGGCCGATCCGAGTTTGCGGCCGTCCCAGCCGTCGATCGGGGTGACTTCGTCCTCGCCACGGTAGGTCAGTTTCATGTCATCAATGGCCAGGGTGCCTTTGTCGACGCGGTGATAGATGAGGCGCACGGCCATGGCTCCGTCAGGTATCAGCTCCGGATCCACGCTGTAGGTCTCGCCGTCGGGGGCGGAGCCGTCAAGCTCCAGGCGGTCTATCTCGGTCCACTGTGAGCCGGAGAGCACTTCGATGGCAAGGCTGCTCTGCAAGGAGGGGGTGCGCTCGCGATACCAGAACTGGACGGCAAGGAGTTCTCGGGCCAGCAGAGGGGACTGGAGGCGGGAATAGTCCGCACCCATGGATAGGGCCGGCGCAGATTTGCCGTAGTAGCCCTTGATCGACATGGTGGATATGCAATTCGTGGACCAGCCGGCGGGGAGGGCCTCGATGCCTCCGGTGAAGTCGGCCGCGGCGTGGCGGTCGGCTCCCTGACGCACGGTCATGACGGAGAGAGCATAGTCCACAGCGCCCTCCAATGCACTCCACATGGCGCAGAACGAGTGGCTGCCCACCTCGGTGGCTTCGAGGACTGCGGGAGCTGTGAAGGCAAACGACATCTCGGGAGTGGAGACAGTGCAGGGATCGGACTCTTGGCCCGACACCGCACCGGCCACGCCGCGCACCGTGATGCGATAGTCGGTAGCCGGTTTCAGGCCTGACACGCGGAGCGATGCCGCAGTTACGCTCAGGTCATGGTAGATGCCCACATTGGCTCCGGAGGCGTCGGTAACGTTGACCACATAGCCGGGCGACATGGGGAGAGCGTCCCACACGGCGGTGAAGGAGGTGGGAGTGATGTCGGTGGTGTGGAGTCCGGTCACTTTGTCGAGGAAGGTCACGGCTCGGCATACGTCGAACGAAATGATGCCTCCGGCCTCGACTATGCCTGAAAGCGGCGCATTGGTGCGCTCTCCGCGCGATGAAAGCATGTTGGGATAGCCGTCGTCGCTCAGCCCGGTCACCTTATTCGGGCCGGGATACGGGTCGCCGGGATATGATGACTCGCCGTCGCGTCCGTCGGCACACACGAGCACCGCCTGCGAGGAGCCTCTGCCGATGTTGACTTGGTTGGAGTTCCAGTAGTCTTCATTGTAGTTTATGTGCCAGATCAGGAGTCCGTGGCCAGGCAGGGCGGTGTCCCAGCCTGATTGTTGACGGTTTTCAAGCAGGAAGTATTCGTCGGGGTCGGCGGTGGGTATGCGGAATGCCTGATTTGAGTCGATGGACCGCAGGCTCAGGGTGCGTGGGGAGTCGCCGATCGTCTCGGGTTCGAGCCAGCCGAGGAGCATTCTGTCGAGTGCGCTGAAGGCTGCGGGCGTGCGCGAATCGTTGAGGTGACATCCAGTGTCCATCACGTCCCAGACTCCGGGAGAGGGGTTGCCTGCGTAGTCCACGTCGTAGAGGTCGGGGAGTCCGAGCACGTGGCTGAATTCGTGGCACACGGTGCCGATGCCTTCAGTCTGGCGGCGTATGATGCCGCTTGCGGGGTCTTTCACGTTGCGGTATTCGTTGGAGCAGGCGTAGTGATTGAGCCGCACGCCGTCAAACGAGAACTGCTGTCCTGACAGCAACTCCACGTCGGAAGCATGCTGCCAGATGCAGTCAGAGGGGTCGCCGCCGGTGGCTCCGCCCTGTCCGGCATAGAAGATGTAGACATTGTCGATCACGCCGTCGGAATCGCGGTCATAGTCGGCGAAATTAACTTCGCCGTCGACCATGCGGCAGGCTTCTTCGACCATCTCCCAGGTATTGACGTCGTTGGCACAATAGAAGCTGACGTCGCGGCTGACGGTGACGGGTCCGAACACGTCGAAAGTGAGGTCAAACGTCCCGTTGGAATTGTCGAGAAAGTATCGGCGCACGGAGCCGGTGGCACCGTCGTCGGAGTAATCATCGTCGTTGAGCATACGGTCGAAGAGGTCGCGTGGCGCGGCAGATCCGAAGGTGCGGCCCTGGGGGTGACTGTCGGTCTGCGGGAACTCAACGAGTATGGCCACTGCGCGTTGTTTTCCGTGGCACGGGAAGGTGTTGCCGCCGCGCAGCCGCAGCTGACGGGCGCGAGGGGCGGCGGGGGCGCACAGCACGGTGGCGCCATCGGCTGAGGTGATGAAGTGGGAGTGTTCGTCGCCATAGATCATCACTTCGGTAAATCCGCCGTCAGCGTCGGGCATGATCACGGGCCGTGGCGATGCCGGCATGGCACCGCATGGCAATGCTACAAAAGCAACGGCCGAGATGGCCGCTGCTTTCATAGCGTTATGGAGAAGATTGATTTTCATAGCACAGCCACCTTGGCAGAGGAGCCGCCTGCACGCACCACGTAGACTCCGGGGCGGGCCACAGGGATCTCGATGGTGCCTTCAGCCTTGACAGAGGCCACGCAGACTCCGGATGTGGTGTAGATGTCGGCCTGCTCGCCGATGCCTCCGCAGATGCGTATGAAGCCCTGATGGCCGGAGATGGTGAGCGAGTAGGTGGTGACATTGTCAAGGGCGGTGGCGGTGATGGTGACGGGCTCGGAGAGGGGTGATTCGCCCTTGTCCCACACGGCGCTGACATGGTATGTGTATTGCTTGCCGGCCTCGACGTCGGAGTCGGTGTAGGAGTTGTCGCCTACAGGTTCGTCGGTGATGCGCTTGCCGTCACGGTACACGTTGAAGCCTTCGAGGTCGAGCTTGACGGGCGCGCTGCCGGCAGGGATATAGGTGATGTCGTCGACCAGCATGCCCATCTTGCCGAACGATTTGTGGACGATGGCGAAGTGGCGTGTGCCGGCCGGAACGCGATAGACGAATTCAGTCCAGTTTTCGGTGGTGTAGGGCACTTCCACATCGGAAGCGAGTGGCTTGAAGTCGGCCACGGCATTGGTCTTGTCGGAGATCATGAAGTCGAAGATCTCGGGAGCATATGCCTTCAGACCGGCGCGTGCGTAGAAGCTGATGGTCTGTTCGGTGGCATTGAGTTCGGGAGAGATGAGCCAGTCATCGGAGGTGCTCTGACGGTCGTTGGCTTCGGAGGCCTGGAAGCTGACGAGCATCTTGGATCCGGAGCGTGCATACCAGGCCGCATTGAGCACGGTGACTTCGCCCGGATCAAATACCTGCCAGGCCATGGGTTCGCCGATGTGGGGGTATTCGAGCACACCCATTCCGTTGGACATGATCACTGTGTTGCAGCCGTCGCCGTCGTGGGTGGTCCAGGGGCCGATGTTGTCGATAATGAATGATTCGTAGGTCTCGAATGTCTCTGTGACACTCACTCCGGGGATCTCGGACATGTCGGGGTCTGACCAGGTGAGTTCGACACCATTGCGCGGCGAGGCCTTGAGGTCGGTGACGGTGGGATATTCGGCGATGATCAGGCGCACGACAGAGGTGGCCGAGGAGTTGTCGGCGGTGTTTTTGTCGGCTGCATATATCGCTTCAGCGCGATAGCGTATTTCAGCAGGATCGGCCACGGTGGGGCAGTCGGTGGTGCGGAAGGAGATTTCGGTGTCGGGGGCTATCTGCTTGCCGGGGATCTCGGCGAGGAGCTGATCGTTTTTGTAGAAGCGGACGGAGTAGTTGGCAGCCTCCACAGTGACGGAGCCATTGTTGCGCACGCCGACCACGAGGGCCGCATCATTGTTCGCGTCGACCTTTTCGGGTGCGGAGAAGGAGATGATGCTGAGATTATTGGTCTTGAGGTCGGAGATGGTGACATTGTCGATGCATACTGCATCTTCGCATGCCAGAGAGCGTGCGGCGAAACCGAACTGCAGGTATTTGCTCGATTTATAGTCGGAGAGGGGGATCTCGACACGAATCCACTTGTCGGCATCGGCCGCCTTCAGGTCAAATGACTTGATGATGGTGGCGGGTTTGTCGTCAACGAAGATCTCGAGGTTGAATTCCAGTGCTTTTTTCGAGTAGAGATAGTAGAACACGAGGGTGGGGGAGTCAGCGCCTTCGAGGGTCATGCGAGGTGAGAGCATGCGTTTGCCTCCATTGTCGATACTGGTGGAGAATGACTTCATGCCACCATCGTTGTCCTGCGGGCGTACGGAGCTGGAGGAGCCATCGGTGATATCCCAGTATGACTGGCCGACGATTGCGTCGTTGTCAGTGTTTTGTGATCCCCACAGACCCTTGCTCTGCTGCGACATACCGACCCATGAGTCATGAATGGGGAGTGACATGGCCGGGCCGAAATATGCGGTCTGTGTGATCCAGTTGCCTGTGGCGGCCACTGAACCTTCGGAGTTGCGGCCATAGACTGACCCGGCGAAGATGTCTTGTGAGGTAATGTTGAATGGAAGTTTGAATGTATGCTCTGTGCCATAGCCCAGTTCGCCGACTCCGGAGGCTACGCCCATCACCATGTAGTTGACCAGATAGTAGATCTCGTCAGGGTTGACATAGCCGCCGTAGTAGCCGCGGGCGGGGTGATCGAAGGAGAGGTGCATGAGTCCCGGAGTGTCAAGGTCTTCCCAGATGCGGAGATTGGAGGGGCGTCCGGGGATGTCGGCGCCGCGCCAGAGCTGACCGGAGACTACCTTGCCCTCGCCGTCGGCATTAACAGCGGCTATGCTATATGAGTGGTAGCCTTTTGATACTTCTTCATCAGTGTCGGAGAAGGAGAATGTAGCACCGGGAGCCACGCCGTCGGTGACGGTGGCGATGAGGCTATTGTCGCGATAGACGTTGACTGCGGTGAGTTTGTCGGCCTGAGTGCCGTTGATGCGCTTCTCGGGGAGGGTGCATCGGATAGTCGCGGATTTAGCTTCGGGGATCAGTTCTAAGGCAATGGGAGCGGCGGGAGCGTCACCACCGATAGCCTTTACAGCCACGTCATAGACGTAGATGAACTGTGATGAGGCATTTGACGAGCAGGCCTTGATGCCGAAGTAGTAGTCAGCGGCAGCCGTAGGCTCGAAGGTCACGTCGAAGCTTTTGGCACCCTTGATCGGTTCGATAATGGTCGGGGGTACGAGTTCGGTGGAGAAGGAGGCTACATTGTAGGGGTCGGTGCCGGCATAGAGGGCTATGGTTTCATTGTAGTTATGCCCGTTGGCGGTCATGTGGAATGAGTATGTCTCGCCTGCTTCCATCTTGAATGGGCCGATGAGCAGGTAGTCGTCGGCCGGTTTGCCGTTGGCGGGATACATGGCGGCACCGCCGTTTTTGGAGTAGTATTCCCAAATGTTGTCGTCGCCGTTGGCATCGATTATAGGATACTGGAGGAAGCGCTGTTCGTCATCGAAATTTTCATCGAGGGGCACAGCAATGTATTTGCCGGCATAGATGCTTCGCGAGGTTACGGGGGTGCCTTCGACGGATCCGGAGATGGGCTGTATTATATAGGAATAGAGAGTCTTGATGTCGGAAGTGATCACGTCGACAAACGAGGTGGTGGTGTTGGCTTGGGCTACAACCACGTTGTCGGGCATACGGGTGACTTTATAGGTGATGGGGTCGAGGTTGCCGTCGTTGGTGGCCTCAGCGGCATTCCAGCTCACGGTGAGCTTCATGCCGGCGGCGCGGACAGTGGGGAGTCCGTAGATCAATGGTGTGTCGCAGCCGATGAAAGCAGAGGTGCTGGCCGGGTTGGATACAGCTCCGTCGAGCGCAGCTGTGGCCACGAAGGTGATGGTGCCGCGCGCGGAGACGCTGACGGTGGTGGTGACTTGCGCGCCGCTGCGGGCGGTGCCTGTGGCAAGTTCGTTGTTGCCGTCGGTCACGGTCCATGTCAGGTTGGAATCAATGGCCTGGCCTTCGGTGTCGACTGATGGCATGGTGAAGGTGACGTTGGCTTTCAACTCGGTGCCTACGGCAGTTACGGTCATGTCGGTGGGAGCTGCGGGAGTGGTCTTGGAGGGAGCGGTTGCCGACTGCTTGAAGTAGAGTCCGGTGAGCACGTTGCAGGTGCCGGAACCGTAATCATCGGCTGATTCGGAGTAGCTATAGTCGGCATAGAGGGTGGCATTGCCACCGACGTTGGGGTTGAATTGAGCCACGTATGTGCTCCAAAACTCGCCGTCGTCGCCATATGCAATGAAGAAATCGCCTGACTCCCAGTCGCAGCACATGGATTCGCGACCATATGTGGAGGAGGGCTTGAGGAGGTCACCGCCGTCTACAGTGGGCAGTTCCACGTGTATGCCGGTCTTTGTTGCTTCACCGGTGAATTTGTTGATGCTGTAGAGGTCACCCTCAAAGGAAAGTCCGAACAAGTTGCCCTTGGCATCGGTGGTCATGGCACGCATGCGTGTGGGCAGGTTTGAGATGATTATGGTGGGATTTGAAGCATCGGCAAAGTTGATGCGGCCAAACTGGGCATCGGTAGTGGAGTGGAAGTTAACGGTGTTTGCGAAGAAGCAGCCGTAGACGTTGCCCGTGGTGTGGTCGTAGGTGAGGGAGTAGGGGAGTATATTGGATGAGTTCAGGGTGTAGGAAATGCTGGACTCCACCTCCCATGATTCGGTGTCAAATACCTTATATCCTACATTTGTTGGACTGTAAGCATCATAGAATACCACGAACGCTTTTCCGTCCATATAGGCAGCCTGGAAAATAGAACCGTCGAGTTCCTGAATGCCTTCCGGATAGTCGATGCCCGGCATGACCATTACGGCACCGCTACCGCCCCAAAAGGTTTCGCTAAAATCGGAAGGACACTCGAAGCCATAGAGCTGTTTGTCGGTAGAGCGGGGAGCCGCTTGTGGAGCACGAAGAGTGGTCCTGCTTCGTGGGGTGGCCTTTTCGGCGTTGACATACGATCCGCACAAGGCAGATGCCACAAGGGTCATAAGGCTGACCAAAATGTAGACTGATCGTTTTTTTGTCATGAAATGATAATGATTTTGTTGTTTATTGTTGCTTATTTTTCAAAATACATAACGAATTGCGGGTGCAAATTTAGCGTTTTTTTTAGTATTAATGGCCATAATTGCCGAAAATTCAGCCTTTTCACGACGAAAGGCCGTATCTCGCGGTGAAATACGGCCTGTATCTTTGTAAGTTGGTATGGTTCGGAGTCAGGAGATATCAGTCATTTCCTCAACTTCGCGGCGAGATTTGCGCCGGAGGACGTAGCGCTCATAGTAACTGAGCATGAGGGTGGTGAGCGGCAGGGCTATGATCATGCCGAGTAGTCCCAGCAGAGTGCCCCAGATTGACAGTGAGAGGAGTATGATGGCCGGATTCAGCCCCATGGCCTTGCCCATGATGCGTGGTGTGAGGAAGAGGTCCTGAATGCCCTGTACCACTATATATACCAGCATGGCTTCGCCGAATATGACCCAGAAAGTGCCGGTGGTGTCGGTGGCATAGACCAGACAGAGGAGTGCTGTGATGGGAATGGAGATAAGCTGGAGGTATGGCACCATATTGAGTACTCCGATGAAGAGTCCGAACACCACAGCCAGTGGCAGTCCGATGATGAGGAAGCCGATGCTGAGAAGCACTCCGACGCAGAAGGCCACCAGGGCCTGGCCGCGGAAGTAGTGGTTCATGGAGTCCTTGATGTCACGTGCCACGGTGAAGACGCGGTGGCGGTATTGTGGTGGCACCATGGCCCTCATGCCGTTGCCGAGGCGGTCATAGTCGAGCATGATGAAGATCACGTAGAGTAGCGAGAGCAGCCAGTTGAACACGTTGATAATAATGTCGATGCCTCCTTGAAGCACTTTCATGGCTCCTGATCCGATAGAGAGCCAGTCGGTGCCCGACATGAGTGTGGCAATCTGGTTGAAGTCAATGTTTTCCTTGAGGAAGCGGTGGAGTCCTGCGGGTATGAATTCGATCTGTTGGTCGGAGTTGACGTAGAAGCTGATCATTGCTCCTACTTGTTTCATTTCGGTGATGACCGACGGGAGGAAGAAGTAGCAGAGCACTCCGGCGAGGAACATGGCACCGAAGAGGGTGACGAACACGGCCACAGTGCGCCCGCGTAGGTTGAGCAGGCGCCGGTTGTGTTGCACGAACGGTTCAAGTATATAGGCCACGAGAGCGGCGACTCCGAATGGGAGGAGCACGGAGCGGAGCACATAGACCAGCGCCACTGCCATGGCCACGGTGAGAGTTGTGAGGAAGAGGCGCACGACGCGGTCAAACGTGTAGGGCTGTCGGTAACGTGAGGTAGACATACGATGGTGTAGATTAAAACCGACCGCAAAGATAGTCAAAACCCGCGAATTACAAAAGAAAAGCGCGAACCCCGGGGAGAGGTCGCGCCTTTCAGTGTGTATGTGAGTTATATCGGTGTGATGTCGGAATTATTCGACGTTTGCGCCGTCAGGATCGATGCCCCACTGCTGGCGGGCGAGGCGGCGGTAGTTGTTGTAGCGCCACTGTGCGTTGCTCTTGGCGGCAGCGAAGAGTTCGGCAGCCTGGTCGGGATATGCCTTAAGCACGGAAGCAAAGCGCACTTCGCCTTTGAGGAAGTCATCGAACTTGTCCCACTGGGGATCCTTGCTGTCGAGGGTGAAGGGGTTCTTGCCTTCGGCTTCGAGTGCGGGGTTGTAGCGCCAGAGGTGCCAGTAGCCGCATTCAACGGCCTTGCGCTCTTCTTCCTGGCTCTTGCCCATGCCGGACTTGAGGCCGTGGTTAATACAGGGAGCGTAAGCGATGATGATCGAGGGGCCGTCGTAGGCTTCAGCTTCGCGGATAGCCTTGAGGGTCT
>CAZKRV010000033.1:0-14837 GCA_964555345.1 uncultured Bacteroides sp. | reverse complement strand
CTGTTTCCATGATGGGCACAGTCGCTATGCAGGGTAGTGAAACCTTCCCCGATCCTGGGAAGTGGTATCGTATCGCAACACGTGCCACCGACCATCGCGGCGGCTGGGTCATCGAGCTGCTCAACGAGAACTCAAATCCCAGCACCACTGCCAACAACAATGACTCGAAGATCGACCGCCTCTGGTCATCTCCCCAGGTTGCTGAAGACTCTCCCGCCTATGACTATCAGCTCTGGCGCTTCCAGGAAGACCCCGCAAATCCCGGCCTCTATGCCATGATCTGTAAGGCCGGCGTGGAAGGTGGATCAGTCAACGGCACCCCCACCGGTCTGATCAATTCCGGCCGTTGGGACTACACCAACACCCTCTGCTATGACTTCAAGTTCGACCTCGATGGCTCTTATCAGGGAAACAATTACCATGGTGACATCGATGGCGTGCACTTCACCGCTATCCAGTCACAGAAGCAGACTAATGGCTGGTATATGAACGTGGCTGCTGCCGGTCAGTCTTATGCCATCAACTGCTACAATGAACCTGCCGACGGTCTGAGCGGCCTCTTCCTGTTCCACCCCGTGGCCGACGTTGAGCCTGCAGACCCCAACGTTTACGTGACCTTCGAGGCATACCGTAAGGGCGAGATTGGCACAAACACCCGCTGGGGCGTTTACCTCCAGGACGGTACCGAACTTGTCACCGGAACACCAGGCCAAGGCGCCAAGCAGAGCACCCTCTGCGGCAGCGAAGACCTCACCGCCAACACCATCTGGCAGATCACTCCCGGCACTGCCGAAGGTTCATTCCACGTGCAGAACTGGGTTACCAAGAAATACCTTGTCAAACTGATCGCCTACGGCTCACAGACCGTTGACGAACCCGTTGACATCTGGTTCCCCGAACTCACCAAAGACGGCCAGACCGGCGTGCAGATCTGCACCTCTGCTACTCCCAGCAGCAATCCTGCAAACTGCCTTGACGCTGACAACTGCGACCGCCTCGTAGGTGCGTGGGCCAACGACAATGGCAACCTCTGGTTCAAGTCGCAGATCGACGCCACCAACGACGCTGAAGTAGAAGCTTTCCTTGCCCGCGCAAACACTCCCGACCTCTCCGAGGCTATCCTCGAAGCCGTTACCAAGGTAGAGACTATTGCCAATACCTATCTTGAAAATATCCCCTTCGCTTCTGACGACGTGCGCGACGCCGTGGCCCTCCTCGCTACCGTTAAGGCAAATCCCGGCGCATATTCCGAAAACTTCGAATCTGAAGCTGACGTCAAAGCATACTTCGACGATATGCTCGGCCTGATCGAAGATGGCCTGATCGAAGACATCGAAGCCAAGCTCGTTGCCGGCTATGCATTCTCCTTCCGAGTGCTGGATCTGGTAAGCCAGGAAAAGCCCTCTTACCTGAGCAGCTCTGTTGCCGGCTTTGGTAGCAGCTCTGGCGCATTCCTCTTCACCAACGAGATCAGCGCCGGTAACCTCTTCCGCCCTGAAGTACTCACCACCACTTCCGCCAGCGGCCACAAGCAATTCAACCTCTTCACCCTCAACACTGACAAACAGCTCTGCAATAGCTTCTATGATGGTAGCAGCTCCTTTGGTCCCTACCTCAACGGCAACTCGTTCAAGCAGAAACTGCCCCTCACCTTCGAGCTGCGCGACGGCTATGTTAATGTAGTGTTTGATGCCGAAGGCTCTAAATATGCTTTCTCTTACAATTCACAGTATGACTACGCCGGCAGTGTTTCCAAGACTGATGCCAAGGCTCGCCTCAGCATCCAGGCCTATAGCGTAGAAGAAACTGCCGATCTGGCCAACGCACAGCTCGCTAAGTGGGGCGCTGCAATGCCCGAAGGCAAGGCTGTGGCTAAAGAAAACGCCGCCAAGATCTCGGCTGCTGAAGACCTCGCCTCCATCGCTACCCTCATCGCTGAAGTTAAAGGCGCCATGATGGCCAAGCTCGTGGCCGCTCCCGTGACCCTGAAGTCGATCGCTACCGATCTCTATGTAGGTTACGAAGGTAACACCTGGTATGCTAACTATCCGGAAGACGAAGCTCCCGAATGGACTGTCTCCACTGCTACTGATCCCGCTGCCTTCCCCGACTACTACCTGCTGAAGACTGATGGCAAATACATCGGCTACAACCTTGCTGCTTCTGATGCCGCTACCGAATCCGGCAGCTACAACAGCTCCTTCTTCGGCATTATCTTCGACAACCCCGGCAACATCACCATCGCCAAGCCCAATTCGAAGAACGGTATCTCCCTCAATGAAAGCAAAGACAAGCTTGCATATAGCTTGACGTATGACAAGCGCTTTATCGAAGGCATCGACATGTATTCCTTCTCATTCGCCGGTCCTGAAGACAACTCTGAAAAGATTGCCTACATCGAAGCCAAGATCGAAGAAGCCAAGGCTCTTGCCGAACTCTACAAGAAGAGCGTGCCCTTCGCTGAAGAGGGCATCAACCTCGTTTGCGCTCTGCTTGAGTTTACCACTCCCGAATCGTTCCTCGAGGAATTTGAAAGCGAAGAGCAGTTTGACGAATACTTCCAGGAAAACCTGATCTCTACTCTCGAAGAAGTAGTGCTCCAGGCTCTCGCCGCTAATGCCGACAAGCCCTGGACCCTCTATCAGGACATTCAGAAGGCTTATCTCAGCGCCACCACCAAGGCTACCAACCAGGGCTATGACTCCTTCAACTATCAGGCTGAAGCTGACAACAACACCGCATGGACCCTCGTGCCCGCCGGTGAAGATGGCCAGTACTTCCTCAAGAGCATCAAGGGTCAGTACATCGGCACTCCCAAGGTGCACTACTGCCAGGTGCTCGACCAGCAGCCCGAAGCCCCCAACGGCGTGTTCACCATCGGCGTGAGCGAAGGCTATGTAGTCTTCAACTCCGTTGCCCAGTCCGGTAGCGTGCTCGGCTTCGACTGCAAGAACGACCCCGTTGAGATCATGACCTTCGGCACCTCGCCCAAGGGCTACCTCTGGCAGATCGCCATCGCCGAAGTCACCGCTTCTGAAGTAGCCGTGAACGTGACCCCCGCAGCCGGTGAAGTCAAGAGCCTCGGCCGCATCACCTTCGCCATCGAAGGCGCTGACTATGGCGTTGACGCTGACTGCACCGAATCCGTAGTGTTCGCTAAAGACGGCAACGCAGTCATCACCCTCGACGCTGCCAAGCTCGCCGAAAACTTCGCCGACGGCGCATACTATGTTGACGCCAACGTGGCTGAATACACTGCCGGCACCTACACCCTCACCATTCCCGAAGGAATCTTCAAGGGTCTGACCGTCTACAACGCTGCCACCACCGTAACCTGGACCATCACTGCCGACGGCATCATCGACATCACCGTCGAAGCCGCCAACGGCAACGTCTACGACCTCCAGGGCCGCCGCGTGATCAACCCCACCAAGGGCCTCTACATCATCAACAACCAGAAGCACCTCGTAAAATAACTTCTGATTGACCCCAAAAAAAGAGCGACGCTTTCCGCGCCGCTCTTTTTTTATCTTGTCGCGGCGGTGGCTGCCCGATATGGGCGCGCCGACTGCCCGTCCCCCATTTGCCCATCTCGCGATTTTTGCGTATATTTGCCATCATCAAACTCACAAAACCCATGAAGATCCTCACATTCGCACTATCGCTCCTGACCGCGGCCACACTCTCCGCCCAAGATGACATCGCCACATTCGAATTCAACGCCAACACCATCGCCGACTACGAACTCACACCCGGCGAAGTGATTGCCAACGACTTCACCATCTCACAAACCCCGATATCCATCACATTTGCCGGCAACTGCAAAATAAACGCCGTCAACAAAAACCTATACTTCTACAAAGCGGCCGACGACATCGACGCCGGCGCAATCACCGTAGCCGCACAATCAGGATACTCCATATCGTCCGTACAGATCCTCAACAACACCGGAATCGACGTCACCGCCACATCATTCTCACGCGCCGACGAAATCAGCTTTAACTACACCTACATCGGCACAAACAACGTGCGCTGCGCCAAAATCCAGGTGGCCTACGAAAAAGTAGAAACCGGACCCGACGCCGCCATCGTCGAAGCATTTACCGCCGCACTCGACCACGCTGCCGAACTCGGCGAACTCTACCTCCAGAGCATACCATTTGCCGGACAAGAAGCACGCAAAGCCATCGAAGTGACACTCCCCGCAGCCCAGGCCAACATTGAACTCCTGGCAGCACAATTCACCTCGGCCGACGACGCCACCGACTACGTAAACCGCATTATCGCCGAAACCGAAGCCGAACTCATCAGCGACCTCAACGCCAACGCCGGACAGCCCTGGGCACTACGCCGAGCCGACTCCGACTCATACCTCGGCACAACACTCACCGCCACTGACGAAGAAACCCCATGGTCATTCGTGCCCACAGTCACCGTCGGACGCTACTACATGAACAACTACCGCAACCAATACATCTCCACACCCGTCGAAGGCCCCTGCACACTCATCGACGCACTCCCCGCCGCCCCTGACGGTGCCTTCACCCTCGGAGTCAAAGACGGCTACGTGACCATCAACTCCGTGGCCCACAACGGCTGCGCACTTGCCCTCGATGGCGACACCGCCGCCGCAATCCTCCCCACTGACACCAACTGCTACTGGCAAGTAGCCATCACCGGCATACCCGACTCCCTCACCGACATCACCATCGACGCCGACACCGACGCCCACCTCTACGACCTCCTCGGCCGCCCCGTCACCACCCCCACCCGCGGCCTCTACATCATCAACAACCACAAATACTTCATCAAATAACGGTGCCTGATATGGGCGTCCCGACGGGACGCCGACTCTCGCATAGCCGGGTATGCCGCAGGCATGCCCGGATGCGGAATCCGATAACCCCATCGCGTGCCGGAGGTACGCGGACTCCCGTGCCGTCACATTCGCCTGCCCGGATCCCGCATATCCCCCGGCCACACCTCCTTAAACGCGAACCGGCGGCCGCCGATCACTATCTCGCCCGACGGCAATATCCCATCGATACGCCCCTCGAACCGCACTCCATCGGCCGTGACCCACGGCCACACACCCTCGCCACGCCACAACCGCGGCCGGATATCCGCATCGGCGGGGCGCTCAATCAACTCCAACAGACGGCTGACCACACGCTCACCCACTTCCCTTACGTCATACACCCGACCCGTCAACTCACGCATCGACACCGGATTCGGCGCATCACTGCGCCACGTCAACTGATTCACATTCAGCCCTATCCCCGCCACCGAACGGCTCACCATGCGGCCCGACAGAGAGTTCTCGATCAAGATCCCGCAGATCTTACGATTGCCACCCGCATACACATCATTAGGCCACTTCACCGCCACATCTGGCACCCCATAATAATCAAGAGTCTCAGCCACGGCCAACGCCACCGCCTGCGAGATCGCGAACTGGCCCGATGCCGCAACCCCGACAGGACGCAACATCACCGACATCGTCAGATTCATGCCCGGCTCAGACTCCCACGACGAACCACGCTGACCGCGGCCCGCACTCTGCCTCACCGCTGCCAGGGCATAACCATGAGGCGCATCGGGGGCTATCGCCGAATTAGTCGACGCGCACTCATCCACAAACGTCACTTCCGCTGCCATCGTGCACGCTGAAGTTCGTCGAGACGCTGCTCGGTACTGTTATCGGCCGCCTGCCAGAACCGCGTTCCCGCAAGCTCATCGGGCAGAAACTGCTGGGGGACGAAATGCCCCGGATAATCATGCGCATACTTATAGTCCGCGCCATAACCCATCTCCTTCATCAGCGAGGTGGGTGCGTTGCGCAGATGCAGAGGCACGGGCAGATCGCCCGATTGCTCCACCGCCGCCAGTGCCGCCCCGATCGCCTTATACGCCGAATTGCTCTTCGGACTCGTGGCGAGATAGACCGTGCACTCCGCCAGCGGTATGCGCCCCTCGGGCCACCCGATCTTGCGCACCGCGTCAAACGTGGCGTTGGCCAGCAGCAATGCATTAGGGTTGGCCAGACCGATATCCTCAGCCGCTAAGATCAGCAGACGCCGCGCTATGAACTCCGGATCCTCACCACCGGCCACCATACGTGCAAGCCAATAGATCGCAGCATCCGGATCCGAACCACGCACACTCTTGATAAAGGCCGAGATGATGTCATAATGCATCTCGCCACCCTTATCATAAGCCGACGGATTCTCCTGAAGCCGCTCCGTCACTATCGCATCATTGATCACCAGAGGCTGACCCGCCCCCGTGCTCTGCTCCAGCAGATCCAATATGTTGAGCAACTTACGCGCATCACCCCCCGCGAAACGGAATAGGGCGTCCGTGCTCTCCACCCGAGTCTCCATTGCCGACAGCACCGGATCCTTCGTCAGCGCATGATCCAGCAGACGCTGCATCTCCGCAGCCTCCAGCGGCTTCAGGGTATACACCTGCGCACGACTCAACAGCGGACGTATCACCTCAAACGACGGATTCTCCGTAGTGGCTCCGATCAGCGTCACCGTGCCGCTCTCCACCGCCCCGAGCAGACTGTCCTGCTGACTCTTGCTGAAACGATGTATTTCATCAATAAACAGAATCGGACGCCCAGTTGAAAACATGCTGCGCGCATCGGCCTTGCACCGCTCCAGCACATCACGCACATCTTTCACCCCGGCATGCACCGCCGACAGAGTGTAGAAGGGCGACTTCGTCGAATTGGCTATGATCCGCGCAAGCGTGGTCTTGCCCACTCCGGGAGGTCCCCACAATATGAAACTGCTCACACGCTGCTGCTCGATCATGCGCCTGATGATCGAACCCGGGCCCACCAGATGCGTCTGCCCTACATAATCATCGAGTGTGGCCGGCCTCATTCGCTCGGCCAATGGCTTATTGTCCATGACTTATAAACTCTCAATTCTCAATTCTGAATTATCCATAAGCGGTCTCGCCGCCTCAGCTATCTTCTCAAGGCTTGTGCCTAATGCGTCAGCTAACTCCTGCACCGTTACCGCACGGCCTCCCTGACGCGACGCATAGTGCGCTATCCGATCCCCGAGCGACGGCACCGCTCCCGAGCCGACACTGCCGCGATGACGCGCCGCCCGACACACGTCGCAACTGCCGCA
Organism: uncultured Bacteroides sp.; assembly: GCA_964555345.1. GTDB lineage: Bacteria > Bacteroidota > Bacteroidia > Bacteroidales > Muribaculaceae > UBA3263. The sequence continues at coordinate 7,689 of CAZKRV010000033.1, read as the reverse complement.
ATCTCCCTCCGGCTCCTCTCCGAAATAGCGGAGTATCGTCGCCGCCCGACACGTGTCTGCATCAAACGCAAAACGCCGCATCGCCTCGATCCGACGCTCCATCCGCTCACGCATACGGTCATAGACCGCCGCGTCAAGCTCAATGTAACGCTTCTGCACACGCCGCGTCGGAAAATAGAGATAGGGGGTTTGCCGCCGCGGCACATAACTCAACACCCGCGCACGCCCCAATGCCAGAAGGGCCTGATACACGTCGTCGCCCGTCAGACCCAGATCCGACGCTATCACCGGCTCCGAAATCTGCACGAAGTCAGCGAAGAGCCCCGGATAATTACGCAGCAGATAGTGCAGCACCGACTCCTCCCGCTCTCCCAGACGCAGACCGTAAAACTCATGCTTCGGCATCGTGATCATCACACGCGCACGCAGATCGGCATCCTCGTCAAACTCCAGATAGCCCGCCCGCGTCAGTATCCGCAACGCCGACCGCACCGGCTCCGGACGCAGATGCTCCTCACGGCAGAACAGATCGAAATTGAAATCAAACAGCTTGTTGTAGCCCTCGCCGAGTGCCAGGTCGATAAACACCGTGGCCCGCTCATAGATCTCGGCGATGAACTCCTTCGGCGGAAAGGCATCGGCCAGACGCCGCGACAGCGTCGCCTTGTCACGCGGCGATGCGAGCACCACCGCAAACGACGGCAACCCGTCTCTCCCCGCTCTCCCCGCCTCTTGATAATATTCCTCGACCGACGAAGGCAGATCATAGTGCACCACAGTGCGCACGTCAGGCTTGTCTATGCCCATGCCGAATGCGTTGGTCGCTACCATCACCCGCGCGCGCCCCTCCTTCCACCTCTGCTGCTTTTCCGCCTTCTCCTCCGGCAGGAGCCCCGCATGATAGTGCTCGACGGTGATCCCCGCCGCCGCTATCATATCGGCCAGCTCGCGCGTCCGCTTCCGCGATCTCACATACACTATCGCGCTCCCCGATGTGGTCTGAAGCACTCGCATCAGCCGCTCCGGTTTGTTCTCGCAATAGCGCGCCACGTAGCTGATGTTAGGGCGGCTGAAACTCTTCCTGAACGTCGCTCCCCCCTCCCTGAACCGGAGTTGGGTCTTGATGTCGTCGACCACCTCTCCCGTCGCGCTCGCCGTCAACGCTAAGACGGGTGCCTTGGGGAAGACGTCGCGCAGCAACGCTATACGCAGATAGCTCGGACGGAAGTCATAGCCCCACTGCGAGATGCAATGCGCCTCGTCCACCACTATCAGGCTCACCTCCATCGACCGCAGCCCCTCGGCAAATCCCGGCGCGCAGAGCTTCTCCGGACTCAGGTAGAGCAGCTTGATGCGCCCCGCCTCCGCCTTCTGCATGGCCAGACGCTGCTCGCTCCGGCTCATGCCCGAATGCAGACACGCCGCCGCTATGTCGGCCGCGCGCAGATTGTCCACCTGATCCTTCATTAGTGAGATCAGCGGAGTGATCACCAGAGTGAGTCCCGGCAGCAGCAACGCCGGCACCTGAAACGTCACCGACTTTCCGCCCCCCGTCGGAAGCAGACCTAACGTGTCGGTCCCCCCCAGCACCGAGTCTATGATCTCGGCCTGTAGCGGACGGAAGGAGTCATGACCCCAGTAGCGGCGCAGTATGTCGGCAGGTTCAGTCGTCGCGTATTCAGTCGTCGAATGTGATGCTTTTCACCAGCAGCTGGATCGGCGAATCGGCCGCGTGGTGCTTGTTTTCCTCCACCGTATACACCACCGTGAAGGGCTTGCCCGCATGGATCTGCTCGAAGTGCTCCGCCGAGTTGAACGCTATGCCGTTGAGCACCGTGTCAGGTGCCGACGGGTGAACCATGTCGAGCTTGATGTGTTCGAGCTGCTTGCCCACGATCTTGCTCGTGCCCGCGTCGCGCACCCCCCGCGTGCTGAACACCGGCTTCATGTTGCCGGGCCCGTAGGGGTTGAAACGCCGCAGCGCGTGGAGCAGCGCCGGAGTGATCGCGCTGAACGGCACTTCGGCATCTATCGTGAGCGTCGGCTTCATCTGCTCCGACGTGATGTGTGAGGCTACGTACTCCTCGAAGCGGCGGGTGAACTCCGGTATCCGCTCCTGCTTCATCGACAGGCCCACGGCGTAGGTGTGGCCGCCGAAGTTCTCCAGTATGTCCGCGCACGACTCCACAGCACTGTATATGTCGAAGCCCTGCACCGAACGGCTCGACCCGGAGGCCAGGCCGTTGATCAGCGTAAGCACCACCGCAGGCTTGTAATATAATTCGGTCAGGCGTGAGGCCACGATGCCGATTATTCCCTTGTGCCAGTCCTTGTTGTAGATCACGATCGACTTCTTGTCGGAGTTGACCTCGTTGCGCGCCTCAAGTATCGCGTTGGCCTCCTCGGTGATCTGCTTGTCAAGCTCCTTGCGGTCCTTGTTGTACTGGTCGATGTCGAGCGCCTTGTGATAGGCCTCGGTCGCGTCGCGCGCCACCAGCAGCTCCACCGCCTCGCGCCCGCTCTGCATGCGCCCCGACGCGTTCAGGCGCGGTCCGATCTTGAAGATCACGTCCGAAATGGTGATCTCGCGCCCCGCCCCGAGTCCGCATATCTTCATGATGCCGCGCAGACCCATGTTGGGGTTGGAGTTGAGCCGCCGCAGACCGTGATAGGTCAGTATGCGGTTCTCTCCCGTCATCGGCACTATGTCGGCGGCTATGCTCACCGCCACTAAGTCGAGCATCGATTCGAGTTGGGCCACGGGCAGACCGTTGCTCATGGCGAAGGCCTGCATCAGCTTGAAGCCAACGCCGCACCCGCTCAGGTGAGGACACGGGTAGGTGTTCCCCTCGAGCTTCGGGTTGAGTATCGCTACCGCGTCAGGCAGTTCCTCGCCCGCCACATGATGATCGCAGATGATGAAGTCAATCCCCTTGGTCTTGGCATAGGCTATCTCTTCGTTGGCCTTGATGCCGCAGTCCAGGATTATGATCAGTTTCACTCCCGCCTCCGCCGCGTGATCCACCACGGCATTGCTGATGCCGTAGCCATCGTCATAGCGGCCGGGTATGTAGAAGTCTATGCCGGAGTAAAACTGTGAGAGGTATTTATAGACGAGCGCCACGGCGGTGGTGCCGTCCACGTCATAGTCGCCATACACGAGGATCTTCTCCTTCGCGCCCATGGCTTCGTTGAGTCGCTGCACGGCGCGGTCCATGCCCGCCATGAGAAAGGGATCGTGGAGCTTCGACAGCGACGGGTGAAAGAACTCGTCGGCCTGTTCCGCGGTTTCGACCCCACGTTCCTTAAGCAACTCAAGGATCACCGGAGTGTCGGCAAATCGCTCAGCGAGCGTGGGCTTTGGGCCCGCCGGCGGTGTGGCGTGGTGTCGCCCCGCGCCCCGCTCTTCCCCGGAGTCGTTTTGATGGTTCCATTTATCGGTCATTTATATTTGTTTTTTTATTTCATACGTCAGGTGCGGCCTGCCCGTAGGGGCGAGCCACAAGCGTGAGTGACCGGGACCGAGGAAGAGCAGTCGGGAGAAAGATTGGTCATACACACCCCAAAGTTAGCAAAAATCCGGATAACGGCCAATAAACTTAACTAAATTTAGCATACGCAGCTTGCAAAAGGGTAAAAAAAGAGAGGAGCCGGGGTGGCTCCTCTCTTCTTTTATTCGGCCTGCGCCGCTTCAGGCTCCGGATCGTTATATTCCGTAATGCCAGCCTGGATCAGAAGATTGTACCAGGTGAAAAGCTTGCGGATATCGGAGGTGTGGACCCGGTCGCGGTCAAACTCGGGAAGAACCTGCGCGAAGTACTCGCGCACTTCCGCGTCGCTCATCGGCTTATGTTCCACCGGCTTCGCGTCGGCTACCTTGCAGAGTGAAGTGAGCACGTCGCCCAGCGCGACGTCGTCGCCCGTGGTATACATTGCCACGTCGGCAAGTGAGATCACGCGGTCGCGCACCTGCACCGGCATGCGCTTGCCGCTGCCGATTGCTTCGACTATGATAGTATTCTTGCCCTGCGACACAAGGCGGAAGAGACCGGGCTTGCCGGCTATGGAAAGGATTCCTTTAAGCATGGTGTAAATTAAAGATGGGTTAGGTTCAGTGTTTGGCTACTTTGGTAGTGATGTTGCCCTGTCGGCGTATGTAGATGCCTGCAGGTGCGGATGCCGGATCCACGGCGCGCCCGCCGAGGTCGAAATATTCCACCGGCGCGTCCGCGCTCTCTCCCTCGCCGATCTCTTCGATCGAGGTGAAGGTCTTGCATCGTGATATTGCGGCGTTTTCAGTCAGGCCGTTGATGTTGTTGGCGATCATTGCGATCACGTTGCAGTTCTCGGCCTTCACCTTGCCGGTGGCCTCGCTGTAAGTGATCGTGTAGTCATGTGAATATTTTGTTTTGCCTTTGATTTTTTCGGGGAAGATCACTGAAGTGTCGGAAATCTTCACGCGCGTGCGGGCCACGTCATTAAATATGGTCTCAACATAGCGCTTGTCTTTCTCCCACTTCTCCATTCCGTCGATGTCCTGTATTCCGGTCGGGAAGTCGTTTTTCTGAAGATGAGGACCTACGTTGTCTTCGGTGACTATGTAGTATACGGTATAGATATTTTCCGCATCGCCCGCAAACTCGAAGTCAGCAGTGAACGATACGTGAGAGTCGTCGATGTCAGTCACTGTGATAGTGGGCTTTACATACGAAAGCTGAGTGGCGTAGAAGTCGAAGGCCAGGTGCATGTTGTAGGGCGACGGCGATGCCAGCTGATCCGGATCGCGGTTCATGTTGACCGACATGGCCGGCGCGCTCCCGCCAAATATCTCGGCAACGTCATCAAAACTGCCGTCGGCCGCCACCATGGGATCGGTCGGCACATGGATCGCTATGCCGGCGAAACGGTCGGGATAGCTATGGCGCATCTGCTCGAAGGCCACAATGCCCATCGGACACCAGCCGCACCACGTGCCCGTCACTTCCTCGACGTAGAGCGCGCGTTCGTAGCCGTCCTCATCTTTAAATGATGGGGTGACGGTCGATATCCAGTTGTTTTCTGTCTCGCCGTTAGGAACTCCGTTGACCTCAGCCACTGTCACCTTGACCTCGAGATAAGGACCGACCTGATCGGTTACGGTCAGGAAATCCACTCCATATGCTTCATGATATTTAAGCGGTTCGGGATTGCGGCCTGATGCGTCCATGAAGGTATATTCCCGCTCCACAGGCTCATCGTCGCCGACCTGCACGAGCAATTTGCAGTTCCAAACAGGATTTGCACCATAATTCACCACGCTGACATATCCCTCAAACGGTTCGCCCGGCGCCACGCGTGAAGGCACATATATATTAAAAGGTACTACCTCGTCTTGTGGCAGATTGTCGCCGCTCAGTCGCAGACGCATACAGTTGTTGCCGCACAAAGGTCCGTAGTTCCACCATTCCATCTCGCCCGAACCGAGGTCGATCGAGCAGACCAAGTCGCTGTAGCCGCGGTCATCAGGCACCATAGCCTGGTCGGTAGCGCAGGGAAAGTAATTGTCTTCCAGATCATCTTCATTGCGTGGATAGCTCCTGACGGGCCATGTCATGATCAGGTAGAAAGGCTCGTCGGCCTTGATCACATATGGCTCGGGAAACTCATAGGTCGTCCACTCATAAAGATGGCGTGCCGGCATGTTCGCGTCCATCCCGACTAACGGAGTTTCATCATCGCACCCCTTGAAAATCCCGATCTTGAAATTTGAGTATTCCTCTTTGGGTATCGCGCCATTTGCGATCACGGCGGCATCCACTGTCGCTCCCGCGTAACGCTTCACGGTTTCCTCGGGAATGTAGATGGCAAATTTCTGATATTCGCTCCCGCTCATTCCGACGCAGTTCCGCGCATCGTAGCAGTAGCCGAAATCAAATGAGATAGGTTCGCTCGCCGCTCTCCCTCTCGCCGTAATTCCCGGCATGATAGTCGTGGCGTTCATCGACTGGAGTGTGTGGTTGGTCGCGATGGCGTGGTTGTCTGCCCAATAGGCAGAGGCCGACACCAGGGTAATGGCTGCGATAATGCACCGGAGAGTTGTGTTCATCTTAAGAAAATGAAAAATAATTGATACGTAAAGGATAATGAGCTGCAAATTTACAACTTTTTCCCCTTTCACCCAAAAAAATATTCCGCTGCAACTTAGACCGGAGCTTGATTCTCATAGGGGCGAACCCTAAAATGTATGTCTGAGAATAATATGATAGAGAATGTTTAATATGTTTTTAATATTACTAAAGATGAGATGTTACTTATTGTGTCAGGAACACTCTCCAACTCCCATCTTTCTCGCTACGCTCTACATATTTTTTAGAAATCAGTTGATCAAGCAATTTTTGTACGGCTGTGATGCTGATGCCGGTTTCTTCTTGCATGTCTGCGAGTGTCAGTGTGGGCTGTGTTTCCATAGCATTGAGGATTTTAGTGTAATTTGGGGTGCGGAATTTGATCTGTTCGCCGTCATACCACCAAATATTATCATTTCGCTCACTTATGAACAGCACGTCGTTATATACTTCTGTCGCTATCAATTCGTTAAAATATTTTATAAATGGACGTATGTCTTTGAGGTCTGCGTGGGCACCATCGCTTGGCACCGGACCAACTGCAAGATCTGACTGATGCAAGGCTTCAAGATATTTACTCTTTTCACGGCTACGAACCACTATCATAGGATAATTATGTCTTGTTAAAATATAATTAACCATCAATCTGGCAATTCGTCCGTTGCCGTCTTCAAAAGGATGAATGCGTATATAGCGGTAGTGGAATAGGGCCGCCAGTTCCACTGGTGACAATTTGCCTTCCCGTTCTGCTATGTTATACCAGTTAACTAAGTCATACATAAGACCTGGTGTCTCCTCTGGAGTGGCATACTCAAAACGGTCGCCGTATCGTGTGATTACACTATTGAGCCTCGTCTTATATTGGCCAGCATGTATAACGTAACTCGTCTGCATGCCTCCTGGCAAATTTCTATAAACAGTATAATCCTCGCGTAACAGCGTTTTATGTAGTGTGCGAATAAAGTTCTGAGTCAATGGCATGTCTTTCATTGTAGCCTCCTCTATCATCATCCGCAAGCCTACGTTACTTGCCGTCATTTCCTCCACGTCACGCACGTTTGCTTCTCCAATCACCTTGCCAAACAATAATAGTATTTCTGTTTGTCCATAAGTTAATGTATTACCTTCAATGTGATTGCTATTATAATTAAAGTCAACGGTGAAACGGCGACTGAGTCTTTCCTTGTCTTTTTCGGAAAGTGGTTGTATGTTTTGCCAGGCTTCAAGAGCCTTTTTTATATTCAGATACTTCATATATGTCTTTTTTTGATACAGCAAATATACGAAAAAGTTTTTGAAAAGGTTATACTTGTGCAACCTTTTCGAGAACTTTTTCTATAATCATAGAGATGGAACTGTCAGATAGTCCCGAAATTCAGAAACGAAGTGCAGAATTTTCGTCTTCGATTTGGGCAAAAAGAAAGAACGCTGAAAATCAAGTGTCCTCAGCGTCTTGCAATTTTTCCAGTGACCCCCGAGGGGTCACAGAAATATGTTTAATTAGGCTGATAATCACTTTGATAGTTGAGTAAATATAGGTTCGTTCACATATTACTCATACCGCAATTTCAAAGATCTACATAGT
>CAZKRV010000032.1:0-14936 GCA_964555345.1 uncultured Bacteroides sp. | reverse complement strand
GAGCTGTAGGCGGAGATGTTAAGGGTAACTATGTTTACATCTATTACAGCCGAGGTAATGCTTCTATGGCACACCCCGCACTACCACCCTCATAGACCTTAATGCCACAACCGCAGCTGCCGAACACTACGATCTGCTCGGTCGTAAAGTTCCCGCAACCCATCGCGGCGTGACCATCGTCCGCACTTCCACCTCCTCAACCCTCCGACTCCACTAATTATCTTATCCTGATCAATGAATATGCCGGGGGCTGTGTCCTACTCATGGATGCAGTCCCCGTTCATTTTGCCAAAAATGCCAAAAATAGGGGAGATTCGGAAATAATGACTAACTTTGTGGTGCAATTTACACATAACCAAACTTAGATAATATAATATGGATTTGCAATCAGCCCTAACGACAGCTTTGGCAGGTCAGCCTTTGTCGGTCGATGACGCATTGAGCCTTGAGGTCTATGCCACTGATGAACTATGCGAAGCGGCCGATGCCGTGCGCAGGCGTCATTCGGGCAACCGCATACACACTTGTTCAATTGTCAACGCCCGCTCCGGGCGCTGTTCGGAGGACTGTAAGTGGTGTTCTCAATCGAAATTTCACCCTACCGGTATTGATGAATACGAGTATATATCTGAGGACGACATGCTTGCCGCTTGCCGGCAGAGTCGTGACCACGGTGTGCAGCGTTTCTCGCTTGTTACATCCGGTCGCCGTGTTCCACATGCCCATATGGCCTCATTTTGTCGCCTGATACGTGAAGCCAAGGATTGTGGCGGTATGGAAATATGTGCCTCGATGGGTCTGCTCGACGAAGATCAACTCCGACAGCTCAAAGAGGCTGGCGTGACACGCTATCACTGCAATCTTGAAACTGCGCCGTCATATTTCCCAAAGCTTTGCTCAACCCACACTCAGGCTGACAAACTCGCCACCATTGCCGCTGCTCGTCGTCAGGGTATGGAAGTCTGTGTAGGTGGTATCATCGGTATGGGTGAGTCTATGCGTGAGCGTCTGGAACTTGCTGAAGCCTCACGTGAGTGCGGTGCCGATGCCCTGCCTCTCAATTTGCTCAATCCGATTCCCGGCACACCACTTGAACACACTCCACTGCTCGACGAGGAGGAAGTGGTGCGTTCGGTTGCCTTGATGCGGTTTGTTGCTCCCAGAATTACCATTCACTTTGCCGGCGGACGCAGTCGGTTGAGTCGCGAGAATACCCTGCGTATGCTTCGCGGCGGAGCCAACGGTGCCATGGTGGGCAATCTGCTCACAACTGCTGGCTGCGACATTGCCGGTGATTTCGAACTATTTGCCGATGCCGGCTATTCTAACTGATATATGCCTATACTTACCGACATAATAAATCCCGGAGGCAACGGAGCCGAGCGTCCCGCCCTGCATTACCTCGCTGATGAAGAATCCGGCCGATGGGCCGCCATTTCACGTCATGACCTATGGTCCGAAGTGATTGCTGCGTCTGTCGGGTTTCATTGCCTTAATGCCGATCCACGCTCGAGCATCGGAATCTTGTCTGAAAATCGCCCGGAGATGGTCATGACATATTTTGCTGCTTTCCGCCTGCGCATCAAAGCTGTGAGTATGTATGCCACATCGTCGCAGGATCAGGTGTGCTTCATTGTCCGTGACGCCGGTATCAGCCACATTGTGGTCGGCTCGCAGCAACATTATCGCATGGCCCGTGGTGCATCAGTGCCCAACATCATTGTTGTCGATCCCTCGGTTAAGTTCGATGATGACGATACTACTTCAATCACCTTCTCACAACTTGTCGGCCTTGGGCGTGAAGCCTCCGAAGCCACCAAAGCTGAAGTCGACGGTATTGCTGCCGGAGTGTCGCCTGACGATATAGCCACGCTGATATATACCTCCGGAACTACCGGTGAACCCAAAGGCGCTGTGCTCACTCACAGTAACTTTGATGCGGCCCTGACCCTCCATGCCGCCCGTTTCCCCGAAGTGTGCGAAGGCATGAATTCTCTATGCTTTCTGCCGCTGAGCCATATTTTTGAAATGGCATGGACCTGTTTCTGTCTTTATCGTGATGTTGAGGTTTTCATTAACCGTGATCCTCAGCGTATCCAGCGCTCACTGCGCGAGGTGCAGCCCAATGCCATGTGTGCTGTGCCACGTTTCTGGGAAAAGGTCTATGCCGGTGTCAATGAACGCATAGCGTCTTACGGTTGGTTCAAGCGCACTCTCGTTCACCGCGCTCTTCATGCCGGACGGGTCCGCAATTTGCACTATAAGCGCCTTGATCTTAAGGTGCCTCGTCTGGTCGAGATGCGCTATCAGTTCTATCGTGCCAGGGTCTTCAATGCGCTGCGCCATGTCATCGGCATGGAAAACGGTCGCTTTTTCCCCACTGCCGGTGCTCCGATCTCTGCTGATATAGTGGAATTTGTCAAGGCTGTTGGTATCAATATGATAGTAGGCTATGGACTCTCTGAAACTACGGCTACCGTTACCTGCTTCCCCCACACTGACTATGTGATAGGCTCCGTTGGCACCTCGCTTGAATCCATTCAGATAAAGATAGGTGCTGACAATGAAGTGCTCGTAAAAGGCCCTACTGTGATGCGCGAATACTTCAACCGTCCTGAGGCTACGGCCGATGCCTTTACTGCCGACGGCTGGTTCCGCACCGGCGATGCCGGACGCATTGATCCCGACGGTTCGCTGACTCTTACAGACCGCATCAAGGACTTGTTCAAGACCTCAAACGGCAAATACATTGCCCCTCAGGCCATCGAAACATGTCTTGGTGCCGATCCGCTCATCGAGCAAGTGGCTGTGATTGGTGACCGCCGCAAATTCGTCACCGCTCTTATTGTCCCAGCCATTGAGGCTATCAAGGAATTTGCTGAAAAGGCTAAGATTACCTATAATTCCATTCAAGAACTCCTTGACGATGAGCGTGTCCATGCCTATGTGCAGGAACGTATTGACCGACTTATGGCCTGTTTTGCCCCATATGAACGCGTCAAGCGCTTCACATTGCTTGCCGCTCCGTTCACCATGGAGAGCGGTGAACTCACCAACACTCTGAAACTACGTCGTCCGGTGGTTCTGGCTCGCTATGCTGCCGAGATCGCAGAAATGTATAGCTGATGCACTATGTATAGACTCCACCGCGACTTTGACCTGACCCACCTGACCACATTCCGTGTGCCTGCCCGTTGTGCCGCATTTGTGGAGTGGGGAAGTGTGGTTGACCTCTGTACTGCACTTGATAGTGAGGATCTGCCACGTCCTTATCTTTTTCTCGGTGGAGGGAGTAACATGCTCTTCACTGCGCCGTTTGCCGGTACTGTGTTCCATCGTTTGGGCCAGCCAACTCTCGACTCCTTGTGCCAATCATATTGCGAGTCGGGTATCTGGGGATTCGAGAATCTGTCCGGTATTCCCGGATCGATCTATGGGGCCACCGTGCAGAATGCCGGAGCCTATGGCACTGAGATGAAAGACGTGATCGAATCGGTCACTCTGTTTGATATTGCCGACCGTCGCCAGTTTACTCTATCCAATGCCGAGATGCGCTTCTCCTACCGCCACTCTCTGCTCAAGGACCCTGAGAATGCCGGTCGTCTGGTCATAACCGGGCTTACATTCTCCACCTCTGCAGTTGGTCCTGATCTGGGTCATGGAGCGCTCCGGCGTGTGTTGGAGGGGGTAGGGGAGATCACTCCCATGACCGTGCGTCGTGCGGTGATTGCCCTGCGTGACTCCAAGCTGCCCGATCCAGCCGAAGTAGGTAGTGCCGGATCCTTTTTTCGCAATCCTGAACTTGACCCCGACGCGTTTGGGGCGTTTATCCGCAAGTGGCCCGATGCTCCCCACTTCCATCAGCCTGACGGGCGCGTCAAGATACCTGCCGCCTGGCTTATCGACAATGCCGGTCTTAAGGGTGCCACACGTGGCGGAGCCATGGTCTGGCCCGGTCAGCCGCTTGTCATTGTCAATGCCGAAGGCAGTGCCACGGCTGCCGATGTAGTGGAACTTGAACGTCATGTGCAGCATGTCATAGCCGAAAAATACAACATAAATCTGATACCAGAAGTACAGCATGAGTAAATTCATCATCGAGGGTGGACACACTCTCTCCGGCTCAATCACCCCGATGGGAGCCAAAAACGAGGCCTTGCAGGTAATCTGTGCCAGCCTGCTCACCACCGAGGAAGTGGTGATTGAAAACGTACCTGAAATCCTTGACGTCCATAATCTGATCGACCTGCTATTGCGTATGGGTGTGAAGGTAACCCACTGCAGCCACGGCTGCTATAGTTTCAGGGCCGATGAGCTTGATGAAGGCTTTATCAACTCCCGTGAGTTCATCGACCGTTGTGCCCGCTTGCGTGGTTCGGTGCTTCTGGTCGGCCCTCTGCTCGGTCGGCTTGGTCGTGCCTACTTCCCGAAGCCAGGAGGTGACAAGATTGGCCGCCGCAAGGTCGATACTCATATCCTCGGCATGATGAAACTCGGAGCTGATCTATCATATTGCGAGAAGAGCGAAGCATTTCTTCTAACTGCTCCGGCCGGAGGTCTGTGCCCTGCATCGATGCTGCTCGATGAAGCGTCTGTCACCGGTACCGGCAATATCATCATGGCTGCTGCATCGGTGCCAGGAGTCACTACTATCTACAATGCAGCCTGTGAGCCTTATGTCCAGCAACTTTGCCGGATGCTTCGGGCTATGGGCGTTACCATTGATGGCCTTGGCTCCAACTTACTTAAGATCACGGGAACTGCTGCTATCGGCGGCACACGTCACCGCGTATTGCCCGACATGATCGAGGTCGGTAGCTTCATCGGCATGGCGGCCATGACACGCAGTTCCATCACGATCAAGAATGTCGACTACGACAATCTCGGTATCATACCCGACAGTTTCCGCCGTCTTGGTATCCGGATTGAGCAAGTTGGCGACGACATATTCGTGCCTGCTCAGGATAGCTATGAGATCGAGACTGCGCTCGACGGCTCGATCATGACCATTGCCGATGCGCCCTGGCCCGGACTCACGCCGGACTTGCTCAGCGTCATGCTTGTTGTGGCCACGCAGTGTCGCGGCAGCGTGCTTGTTCACCAGAAGATGTTTGAAAGTCGACTTTTCTTTGTTGACAACCTGATCGACATGGGTGCGCAGGTGATCCTTTGTGACCCGCACCGTGCGGTGGTGATCGGTCATGACCATAAATTCGGACTCAAACCTAACAATATGACATCGCCCGATATTCGTGCAGGTATAGCCCTGCTTATTGCAGCTCTGAGCGCTAAGGGTACGAGTGTCATTGACAATATCCAGCAGATTGACCGTGGCTATGAGGAAATAGAATATCGTCTCAAAGCTCTCGGAGCAAAGATAATCCGACAGGACTGACCTCATGGCCGGAAATAATCTCCTCAGCCGATATATATGGATTGTCGACACACTGCGGCGCGTCGGGCGCATAAGTCGTGCCGAATTGAGTGACCGCTGGAAGTCAAGTCCGGTGGGCGACGGTCGGCCGCTGGCTCGCCGCACGTTTTATAATTATCGTGAAGGAATCAGCCGTTTGCTTGGGGTGGAGATAAAGCTCGACACCTCCACCAATGAATATTATGTCGATGACTCCGACGATTCACATAGCGGCAGCATGACCGACTGGCTGCTTAACTCGGCGGCCATGAACGACGTGATCAGTGGTTCGCGTGACATTGCCGACCGTATCTTCCTTGAGGAAGTGCCGTCTGCGCGCGAGCATCTTGGCGCTTTCATCGATGCCATCAAGAATTCGCGTCAGGTTTCGTTCACCTACAATCCTTTCTCGCGCGTGCGCCCCACCGAGGGTGTGGTCATTGAGCCATATCTGCTCAAACTTTTCCGTCAGCGGTGGTATGTGGCCGGACGTCAGGTCAGTGAGAAGCGTGTCAAAACCTACGCTCTCGACCGTGTTAGCGATGTAGTGATACTTCCGTCAGTTTTTCGTCTGCCCCCTGACTTTGATCCGGAAGAATACTTTGCTCATAGTTTCGGTATCGTTGTTGACCGCAGTGCTCCGCGGAGGGTTGCCATACGCACTGACTCACGCCAGGCCAAATATCTGCGTGCGCTTCCGCTTCACCACACCCAGCAGGAGATGATTCATGATGAGTTCTCGATTTTTTACTACGACATACAGCTTACTCAGGATTTTCTTAACGAACTGCTGTCGTTGGGGCCGCGCATCACTGTGATCTCACCACCGGAACTGCGCACCATGATCGTGACTTCGCTGCGCGATTCGCTGGCCAATTACGGAGAAGACTGTTAGCCCCGGTTCTTATGGCGATAGAGTTGCCAGGCGTTTATAATGTTGTGATATACACTGTAAAATCCTCCTGCCACTGCGGTTACAGGCGATAGAAACGTATATCCCATCCAGATTATGAACACCGTGTTCTTCTGGCCGAGAGCCTGTCCGCCCTCTATCTCCTGACCGTAATGTCGCCCTATGCGTTTGCCTATTGCGAACTGAAGCAGACAGCACAGGAGTGCCACTACGGCTATGCTCACCTGATAGATGGCCGGTACATCACTGTGCACTATCGCTTTCACCGTCACGGCTATGGCTATTGACAGCGCTACCGCCCATATATAAAATGCCAGATCTCGCAATTGGAGCATACGATTTGCAAGCTTCGGCAGAAACGTCCTGACTGTCCAGGCTGCCAGTAGCGGACATATTAGCAGCGGAAACACCTTGCTCATGATCAGTGCGAACGTAGGCAGAAACGTTAGCCCTTCGTGGGCATGGGCCAGCGGGAGGAGCAGCGGTGCGGAGATCGCTATGGCTATGTTGACTATTATAGTATAGGTGGTGATGTCGGCCGCTTTGCCGTCAAGTTTTGACGTTACCACTGCGGCCGCAGTGGCCGTCGGGCATAGCAGGCAGAGCATGGCGCTCTCGATGAGTACTCTGTAATGGGTGTCGGGAATGATGATGAGCACCCATGCCAATAGTCCGAAAAATGCAAGTTGTATCAGTATGTGCCACAGATGCCAGCGCTTCAGGTGCAGATCATGAGGACCGATTTTCAAAAACGTCAGGAATAGCATCACGAATATCAGTACCGGCTGCACTATTCCCACTGCCTTGTTGGCAAAGGCGTGGGTGCAGTCAAGCAAAGGAATGTTCACATATATGAAATATCCTGCTATACCGCTCGCTATGGCGATCGGCAGCGTCCAGTCCTTCACGAACCGGATAGCGGCTGATGATATACTTGCCATGATTTCCTTCTTTATTACCTTAGGTTTTAGCGCCGCAAAATTAATAAAAATAAGCGGACCCCGCAATTTGTATTGCGGAGTCCGTTAATTTTTCAATTGTAGTGTTTCTCTGCAGCTGATTACTTCACTTTGGCAGCGAGCTCAGCACCGGCTTTAAACTTCACAGCCTTGCGTGCGGGGATTTCGATCTTCTGCTTGGTGGCGGGGTTAATGCCTGTGCGTGCACCTTTTTCGGTCACTGAGAATGTGCCAAAGCCTACGAGGGCGATCTTGTCGCCGGCAACAAGTGCGTCCGACAGGGCGGCGATAGTGGCGTCGAGTGCGTTTTTAGCGTCAGCTTTCGAGAGGCCGGACTTTTCAGCAATAGCATTAACGAGGTCAGTCTTGTTCATAAGATTGATAAATTATTTAAGTAAATGAATTTGATTAATTTGCCGTGTTTGTTTTTGGTCTGGCAAATATACTTCTAAATTTCGGATTATACGCTATCTTTTTTAATTTTTTTTGCGATTTGGAGATTTTTGCTGTTAAAAATGATTAAATACTACCCAAAATGACCTTTTTATAGGTATTTTTGTCTTCATGAAACCCGTATTGACAATTGCTGGATCGGACTGTAGCGGAGGAGCTGGCATTCAGGCTGACCTGAAGACAATGTCTGCTCTTGGCTGTTACGGCATGAGCGTGATCACAGCTGTAACTGCGCAGAACACTCTTGGTGTCACTGCCGTTGGTGGACTGGATCCGGCTCTGGTCTCTGCCCAGATCGAGGCGGTCATGACCGACATTCCTCCGCTGGCCGTGAAGACAGGAATGCTTTTCTCGGCCGATATTGTCGCAGCCGTTGCCGATGCCATGTCGCATTGGCAAGTGCCTCATCTTGTGATCGACCCGGTCATGGTGTCTACCTCCGGTTCTCGGCTCATTGCCGAAGATGCCACTGACATTATGATATCCGGGCTATTCCCTTTGGCCGAACTTGTGACTCCAAACGTTGCCGAAGCTGTCGTCCTTGCCGGGTCGGCCGATCCGGAAGTGCAGGCTGCAAAGATCTTGTCGATGGGGCCCCGTGCTGTGTTGCTTAAAGGGGGAGACCGTATCGGTACTTCTAAAACTGACCTGCTGTTTACTGCTGATGGGGCCGTGTTCAAATATGAGTCCGAATCAATCGACACTCCAAATACGCACGGCACAGGCTGTACCCTATCGGCTGCCATTGCGTCCATGCTTGCCGGCGGACTGCCACTCCCTGATGCTGTGCGCCAGGCCAAGGATTATATCACTGCGGCGCTTCGCTCCGGTGCACGTTTTAAGATAGGTGCCGGTCATGGCCCTGTCGATCATTTCTTCGCTTTCCGTAATCTCCGGTGAAAAAGAAGATCATCATCATAACTCCTGAGCATGAGGTCGCTGATGAACCTCGCATCATCACCTCGTTGCTTGATGCCGGTGCTGATTTTGTGCATCTGCGTCATCCTGGAGCCTCCGCGTCCGATATCCGTCGCATAATCGGGGCTATCCCTCAGTGCTTTCATAGTCGTCTGCGTCTCCATGATCATTTCGCTTTGGCCGGAGAATTCACCCTCGGGGGACTGCATCTCAATGGCCGCTCTCCTGAGCCGCCTTCCGGTTACTCCGGCTCTCTCAGCCTGACCTGCCACTCGGTCGCCGAGGTGCGGTCGGCTTCCGTTTCCGGGCGTTTTGATTATGTGACACTCAGCCCCATCTTTGCAAGCATAAGCAAACCGGGCTACGGTGGCAGCGTGTTCACCGATGAGGAACTCGGCTCTCTGACCGCTGATGACAAGGTGGTGGCACTCGGTGGCATCACCCCTGAACGTATTGGCCTGCTTGACCGTTATCATTTCATCGGCTACGCCATGCTCGGCCACGTGTGGCACTCGGTGTCGCCATCACAGACAATTAAAGACCTCTTATTATTATGATTATAGCTTCACAGAAACGAAAAGAAAACATTGCCGAATACCTGCTCTATATGTGGCAGGTGGAGGATATGATCCGGGCCAACGGACTTGATATTGACCGCATACGCACAAATGTCATCGACCGTTTTTCAGACCTTACTCCCGCACAGCGCCGTGAGATGGAGGAGTGGTATGAAAGTCTCATAGACATGATGCGCCGCGAGGGAGTGGTTGAATCCGGTCATCTGCAGCTCAATAAGAATGTGCTTGCTTCGATGGCCGAACTTCACAAGGCTCTGCTTTCCGATCCGCGTTTTTCGGAATATACGGCTGAATTTTACAAAACATTGCCATATGTGGTCGAACTCCGTGCCAAGGCTGGCGACAAGGCTGAAGACGAGCTTTCCACCTGCTTCACCGCCCTCTACGGTATGCTGCTGATGAGGCTTTCCGGCAAGGAGATGACCCCTGAGACCATGACGGCCATGAAGCAGATCTCGCACTTTATCGCCACTCTGGCCGCCCTCTACCGCAAAAACGAGGAGAAGCCGCTTTTTGCACCCGATGAGGAGTGACCGTGTCACGAACTTTCACCCTTCCACCGGTGTTTTTATTTCAGTAAATATTAAAACCTGAAATAAAGAAATTATGGAAAAGACCGGAATTTTTTATGGATCTACCACCGGTGCCACCGAGAAAGTGGCATATGTGATTGCAGAGAAACTTGGAATCGACAAGGCTGATGTTCACAATGTGGCTCAGGTCGGACCGTCGGCCGTAGCGCCCTACACCAATCTGCTCTTTGGCACGAGTACCTGGGGCGATGGGCAGGAGCAGGACGATTGGTATGACTTCCTCGATGGAGCGCAGCAACTCGATCTTCGCGGCAAGCGCATAGCCCTATTTGGACTTGGCGACGAGACCATGGCTGAAACTTTCTGCAACGGTGTGGGTGAACTGCACCGCCGTCTCAAGGACACTGGTGCGCAGTTCATCGGTTCATATCCGGCCAATGTCTACCATTTTGAACATTCCGACGCTATCGGACCTGATGGCGCGCCATATGGCTTGTTGCTCGATCAGGTGAATCATTCTGATCTGACCGACGGCCGCATTGACGGCTGGTTGCTCACTCTTCAGCCATTTATCGGCTGAATAGCTGACGATATTCGCTCTCGAAGTTCGGTGTGAATACTCCGGTGCCGAGTGCTTCGTTTATTTCCTCCGTACTCCAGAAGCGGCCGCCGTCAAGTTCTGCCGACGGGCGCGGAGCCGAGGCATCGACAGTAGTGCGATAGGCATTGATCAGTTCTCTTTCGCGCGTCGATTCAAATACGTAATTCTTTATGAACTCGGGTTGGAACTCCTCCAGCCCGAGCTCTTCTTTTGCCTCGCGGCGAAGTGCGTCCTCGATCTGTTCGCCGTAGTCTACGTGGCCACCTACAGCCGTATCCCATTTCCCCGGCTGAATATCCTTCCAGTCAGGACGTTTCTGCAGATACAGACGCCCGTCGCGGTCAAATACGTGCAGGTGTACGACCGGATGTAGCAACATGCTTCCGCCGTGACACTCGCCTCTCGATGCGCTGCCGATCACCTGTCCGTCTGGACTGACCACAGGAAATAATTCTTCTCGATTATCCATACTACCGCAAAATTACAATTTTTTCTCTCATGAAGCATAATTTTCTTGCATTTTCAGTGTAAAAAATCATGATTTTTCCGTAATTTTGTAGCTTCAATAACTCATAACTAATATTAATTCACATTTCATTCACGCAAAACTGACTTATGGAAATTCCATCAATGTTTTGGCTCGTGCCTGCGGCTTCGGTGCTGGCACTTCTTCTGGCGTGGTTCTTCTATCGCCAGATGAAAGGGGAGAGTGAAGGCACTCCTTTGATGCAGAAAATTGCCTCCCACGTGCGCAAGGGCGCAATGTCCTATCTGCGTCAGCAATACAAGGTTGTCACCGCCGTGTTTGTGGTGCTCGTCATCATCTTCGCCATCATGGCCTATGGCTTCGGTGTGCAAAACAACTGGGTGCCTGTAGCCTTCCTTACCGGTGGCTTCTTCAGTGGCCTTGCCGGCTATCTCGGCATGAAGACAGCCACATTCGCATCGGCCCGTACCGCCAACGCTGCACGCCAGAGCCTCAATTCCGGCCTTCGCGTGGCCTTCCGTTCGGGTGCCGTGATGGGTCTTGTCGTTGTCGGCCTCGGTCTGCTCGACATCTCCTTCTGGTATGTGCTCCTCAACTGGATTGAGCCGAATGAAGGTACCCACAAACTCACCATGATCACCACCACCATGCTTACCTTCGGCATGGGTGCCTCCACCCAGGCCCTCTTTGCCCGTGTGGGCGGCGGCATCTACACCAAGGCTGCCGACGTGGGTGCTGACCTGGTAGGTAAGGTTGAAGCCGGTATTCCTGAAGATGACCCCCGCAATCCTGCCACTATTGCCGACAATGTCGGTGACAACGTGGGCGACGTGGCCGGTATGGGTGCTGACCTTTATGAGAGCTATTGCGGTTCGATTCTCGCTACCGCTGCTCTTGGTGCCGCAGCCGGCGCAGGTGCTGTGTCCACTCTTGGTGTAGAGGGTGCTGTGGGCCTTCAGGTCAAGGCTGTGCTCGCTCCCATGCTCATTGCTGCAGTCGGCATCATTCTGTCAATCATCGGCATCTTTGCTGTCAAGACCAAGGAAAACGCCTCGATCAAGAATCTTCTCAACTCGCTGGCTGTAGGCACAAATCTCAGCTCCGCTCTGATCGTTGCCGCCACGTTCGGCATACTCTATGTGCTCGACATTCCCAACTGGGTCAACCTGTCGCTCGCTGTTGTTGTCGGCCTGCTCGTCGGCATAATTATCGGCCGTGCCACTGAATATTACACTTCGCAGTCCTACAAACCCACCAAAAAACTGGCTGAAAGCGGTCAGACCGGTCCCGCCACCGTCATCATCTCCGGTGTAGGTCTCGGCATGGTGTCTACTGCCATTCCCGTTATTGCCGTTGTGGCAGGTATCATTCTCAGCTACTGGCTTGCCTCCGGCTTTGATTTCGCCAATATCTCCTGGGGCCTCTACGGCATCGGCATCGCTGCTGTCGGTATGCTCTCTACTCTCGGCATCACCCTCGCCACTGATGCCTACGGTCCTATCGCTGACAATGCCGGCGGCAATGCCGAAATGAGTGGCCTTGGTGCTGAAGTGCGCAAGCGCACCGATGCTCTCGACTCCCTCGGTAACACCACCGCCGCCACCGGCAAGGGCTTTGCCATCGGCTCAGCTGCCCTCACCGGCCTGGCTCTGCTTGCTTCTTATGTCGAGGAGATCCGTATCGGCCTGCATCGCATTGGTCAGGATTTCATTCAGATCGGCACCTCGCTCAACGATGAAGTGATCAACATTCCTCTGGAATCGGCCACTTTCACCGACTTCATGATGGCCTACAACGTGAACCTCATGAACCCTATGGTGCTTTCCGGTATGTTTATCGGTGCCATGATGGCATTCCTCTTCTGTGGTCTCACCATGAATGCTGTTGGTCGTGCTGCCTCCCACATGGTTGAGGAAGTTCGTCGTCAGTTCCGTGAAATCAAGGGTATACTTACCGGCGAAGCTGAGCCTGACTATGCTCGCTGCGTGCAGATCTCGACCAAGGGCGCACAGCGTGAGATGGTCTTCCCCTCGCTCATGGCCATTGCCGTGCCCATCATTGTGGGCCTTGTGTTTGGCGTGCCCGGTGTGGTTGGTCTCCTCGTCGGTGGCCTCAGTGCCGGATTTGTACTGGCCGTGTTCATGGCTAATGCCGGTGGTGCTTGGGACAATGCCAAGAAATACATCGAAGAAGGTAACTTTGGCGGTAAGGGCAGCGATGTCCACAAGGCTACCGTGGTTGGCGATACTGTCGGTGACCCCTTCAAAGACACCTCCGGTCCTTCGCTTAATATTCTCATCAAGCTTATGAGTATGGTGGCTATCGTGATGGCTGGCCTCACCGTAAGCTGGAGCCTATTTTAATCCTGTTTCTCGATGAAACGTCTGATTTTCCCTCTTTCAATGCTGGGAATCCTCTCAACTGCATGCACACCCTCCGGGCCCAAGGCCCCGGAGGGTTATCCTGTTGCGCCGGTTGATTCCACTGTGGTCGACGAATATTTCGGCATTAAAGTGGCCGATCCATATCGCCCGCTTGAAAACGACACCGCTGCTGCTACTCTGGAGTGGGTAAAGGCTGAAAACGCCATCACCGACGCATATCTCAGTGCCATTCCGTTCCGCGACAAGCTTCGCGAACGCATGGCTTCGGTGGCTGACTATAAGAAAACTGGTCTGCCATGGCGCGAGAAAAACGGCAAATTTTACTATTTCGCCAACAACGGCCTGCAGAATCAGTCCGTGCTCTACGAAACCGATTCCATCGGTGCCGAAGGTCGCGTGATTCTTGACCCTAACAGCCTAAGCGACAACGGTACCGTTGCCCTCGGCGAACTTTTCTTCGATCCCGAGATACGCTATCTTGCCTATACCGTTAATCGCAACGGCAGTGACTGGACCGAGATCTTCGTCATGGATATGGCCACCGGCGAACTTCTGCCCGATCATATCGAGTGGGCCAAGTTCACCAATGCTGCATGGCATGGCGATGGCTTCTATTATAGTGCCTATGAGCGCCCGGCCGAAGGCCGTGAGTTCAGCAACTCCAATGAGTGCCAGCGCATATATTACCACCGCCTCGGCACATCGCAGGAGGCCGATGAGATGGTCTATGAAGATACCGAACACCCGCTCTACTTCCACTCTGCGCTGGTCGATGAAGATCAGACTGTGCTGATGCTCTACATTGGTGGCAACGGCAATGGTAATGCTCTTAAGATAAAGGACCTCCGCAAGAAAGATGCACCCTGGGTGACCATGGAGCCGACTCAGGAAGAAGGCATCAGCATCTTCGATGTCGAAGGCGACACCCTCTTCATCGAAACCTCATGGGGCGCTCCTAAGTCGCGCATCATGGTGGCCGACATCAATAACCCTGAGCGTGAGAACTGGCGCGAGCTTATTCCTGAGAAGGAAGGTGTGCTCACTGCCACCACCGAGGCCGGTCCAAACTTCATCTTTACCTATGAACAGGATGCCGTCAACCGTGCATATCTTTATGACCGTTCCGGCAACTTGATCCGCGAGATAGAGCTGCCCGGACTCGGTTCAGCAGCTTTCAGCGGTTCGCGCCATAATCCTGACGTCTACTACTCATTTGCGTCATACGTGCGTCCGTCGACCATCTATGCCTACGACGTAGAGAGTGGTGAGAGCACCGCCGTAATCTCGCCTGAGGTCAATGGCTTCAATCCCGATGACTATGTGACCGAACAGGTGTTCTATCCTTCGGCCGACGGCACCCGTGTGCCCATGTTCATCACACGCCACAAAGATGTGAAACTTGATGGCACGAATCCCACTCTGCTCTATGGCTATGGTGGCTTCAACATTTCGCTCAATCCCGGTTTCTCCGCTTACCGCATACCCTGGCTTGAAAATGGCGGCATCTACGTCGTGGCCAATCTGCGTGGTGGCGGCGAATATGGCGAGGAGTGGCACCGCGCCGGCACTCTGCTTAACAAGCTCAACGTGTTCGACGACTTTATCGCTGCAGCCGAGTGGTTATGCGATAATGGCTACACTTCACCCGAGCATCTGGCCATACAGGGCGGAAGTAACGGTGGCCTGCTTGTGGGCGC
>CAZKRV010000031.1:0-15288 GCA_964555345.1 uncultured Bacteroides sp. | reverse complement strand
ACAATATCACCGGGATATGCCTCGTCTACAATACTTTTTTTCTGTGCCATAAAGGCAGTGGAAGCGGCAAAGCGCAGGGTTTTACCGCTGCGGATATGTAGATAAGGAGCGTTGCGCTCAAACTTGCCCGAACATACCTTCACAAAAGCTATGCAGCTGCGGTGGTTGGGGTCCATGTTGGCATGAATCTTGAACACAAAGCCGGAGAAAGCCTCTTCTTCCGGATTCACAGTACGCTCCACGGCCTCTATTGGCTTGGGTGAGGGAGCTATCTTAACAAAGCAGTCAAGCAATTCCTTCACACCAAAAGTATTGAGTGCGGATCCAAAGAACACAGGAGCTACAGTGCCCGCACGATAGTCATCAACATTAAATTCAGGATAAACGCCCTCAATCAACTCCAGATCCTCGCGCAGTTTCGACGCATCAGCCTCACCGACAGCCTCATCTATGCGCGGATCATCGACGGAGTCTATTTCTACACGTTCACTGACACGTTGCTTATCAGGGGTGAACAGGTCAAGTGAGTGCTCGTATATATTATATACGCCCTTGAACTTAGCACCGATATTTATGGGCCAGGAGAGCGGGCGCACCGATATTTTCAGCTCAGCCTCAAGCTCGTCAAGAATATCAAAAGGATCGCGACCCTCGCGGTCAAGCTTATTGACAAAAATAATCACCGGAGTGTTGCGCATACGACACACCTCCATGAGCTTACGTGTCTGCTGCTCAACGCCTTTGGCCACATCGACCACGATAATTACGGAATCAACAGCAGTGAGAGTGCGGTAAGTATCTTCAGCGAAGTCCTGGTGACCGGGAGTATCAAGAATGTTGATCTTGTAATCACCATAATTAAAGCCCATTACCGAAGTAGCAACCGAGATACCGCGCTGTTTCTCGATCTCCATCCAGTCGGAAGTAGCGGTCTTTTTTATCTTGTTACTCTTCACTGCGCCGGCTATGTGGATTGCTCCACCGAAGAGCAGAAGTTTCTCTGTAAGAGTGGTTTTACCCGCGTCCGGGTGCGATATGATGGCGAATGTGCGCCTGCGGTTTATTTCGGTGAGAATTGACATGAATTTGATATTCGTGAAATGCAATCTTTAAGAGAATCAAGCCAATAGGGTGTTATAGTTCCATAGGTAAGTCGTACACGTGTAGTGTCGAGCACACTAAAGAATGGCCTTGAAGTTGTGGTGGGATAATCTTCGGTCGGAATAGGCTGGACATCGCAATCTGTGATCCCGGCCAGGCGGTGTATCGCCTTTGCGAAGTCATACCAAGAGGTGACCCCGGAGTCGACATAGTGATATATGCCCGGTACCCACTGCACCGATTTCAGTATTCCGGATATGGCACGGGCGAGATTTGCGGCATATGTTGGCGAACCGATCTGATCATAGACCACCCGGAGCTGGCTGCGCGAGCGGCCTAGTTCAATCATGGTCTTGACGAAGTTGTGGCCGAACGGTGAGTATAGCCATGCTGTACGCAATATGATGCTGTCGGGGGCGAGGGCGAGGAGAGCCGTCTCGCCGGCACGCTTTGTAGAGCCATAGTGGGAGCAGGGATTGACCTTGTCACTCTCACGATACGGACGGTATGCCTTGCCGTCAAACACATAGTCAGTCGAGATATGTATGATCTTTGCGCCGTGTGAGTCAGCGGCGAGCGCCAGATTCTTGACAGCATCAACATTGACAGCAGTGCAGGCAGCCTTGTCCTCTTCAGCCCGATCTACTGCGGTATATGCCGCACAATTTACTATGTGAGTCACGTCGTGGTCCTCGACATAGCGTTTTACGGCTGCAGCATCGGTCAGGTCAAGTTCAGCCACATCAGTAAACAGCAAAGTCGCCTCAGGCAGCTCCGTGGGGAGCAGCAGCCTCAGTTCGTTGCCAAGTTGACCGTTGGCGCCTGTTACCAATATATTCATAGCGTCGTATATAACGAATTATTTTGCAAAATTAGCAAAAAAACACCATAAGTCAAAAAGCGGGACAACTGAGCATCGGCACTCCGGGAAAATGGCGGGCGAGATAGCGGGTAATGAAGCCGACGGTATCGGCGGCGATACGCAGATCCCTGCTGTCAAAAAACTCGTTGTAGATGACCGAGTGCAACCTGATACCGCGGGCTTTTATCGCTTCGAGCGAGAGCACAGTGTGATTTATCGACCCAAGGCTACCATTTGTGACCAAACAGAGGGGCAGATTGCGGCCTGCCACATAGTCGATCGTAAAAAAGTCATCAGTAATAGGCACCATAAGGCCACCCGCACCCTCCACCAGCACAACGTCATATTCGCGGCTAAGTGTAGCGGTAGCTGCGTCGATCACGTCCAGATCTATTTCACGACAGTCTATCTCGGCGGCAAGCTGCGGCGAACAAGGATAGGAGAAGATGACAGGAGCGGTGGTGTGATCAAGATCGCATGGCTGCAATCCTATTCCCATCAGGCGACGGTGCACCTCTATATCTTCCGACAGACCGCAATTACCGGTCTGCACAAATTTCTGCGTGATCACGCTGCGGCCCTCGTCAGCCATGCGTTTTGCAAGCCAGCCGGTGGCATAACTTTTTCCGGCATCGGTGTGGATGCCGCTCACAAATATCACTTCACTCATTTCTTTTGCAATATCAGGTAAACGGGATTGTATGTAAGTGCGGCACGTCCGTCGGGTCGCAAAGGATAGTCACACAAAATCCGGCGCACGGACGATGTCACCGGCCGGGCATTGACACCGGTGTCGCGCAAATGATGCAGCACATCAGCCGGCGTAGGAAATACCTTTGTTATGATTCCGTCGTGACACTCCAGCAATTCCATCGATTCAGGCACAGAAGCCCGGAGGGTCTCCACCGATAAATAAGGAAGAGGTACCACTCCGGCTTGTGTCAGTTCACCGAATGTGGCCGGTCCGAATGTTGACAGAACCAGCAGTCCTCCGGATCGAAGCGCCGATGCGGCATTGCGTATAAACCGCGCCGGAGAGTTAAACCACTGTATAGTGCTTGCAGAAACTATGGCATCAAACGACCCGGGTGCTACAGAAGTGATACATACCTCAGCATCGCAGCCGCGTGTCACCACACCCTCCATCGGCATTTCCACCAGATCCCAGAGCAGCAACTCCGCAGGCTTAATCACCGGAGCGAACATACGCGTGAATGAACCGTCACCATAACCGATCTCAAGCACACGGCCACCACTGTCACGACTATGCTTGCGCCAAAGCTCCAGCAGATGTGCAGCCACACGCTGCTGCACCGAAGCTTCGTCAGCATATGTAGCCATGCCACGCGTAAAACGTTTCCGGACCAACCCTTTGTCAATCACAAAAGAATCAACGATCCGCTGCCATGACTCAGGCGTGTGCGGTCCTGATATTTCCAGGATGGCCGTACGCGTCCCAGCCCATGCAGCCCGTTGATTGGCGGGAGGGAATATGGCATCACCGCTACTCACCACTGCCCTATCCCACTCAAATCCGTGGCGGGCAGCACCCACAGCATCAACCGCCATAAGCTCGGCGGCAAGAGATTCGATAGACCGGTTGCCGCGCGGAAGCGAGGGAGCACCCATGCGACGGCGGAATTTAGCGAGCGCCGGTTCTGTAAGATTGGCTGCAGTAGCCCTGAATATGGCTGATGGAATACCGGTAGTGTCAGAGACAGGAGAAGGAGTACCGTTGACAGCGATAGCCAGCGTCACCGGCAGTCCACTGCCAGGCAATACTTCTGATGCAGCCCACACCCCCAGACTCCAGGCAAGCACCACTACCTCCTCATAACCGCTTACGGCAGGAAAGTCCAACGTGGTATAATCCCACGCCACAGCCACATCATAGGCATCAACCTTCAAGTCTGCGAAAGCCGACGGATCAGTGCTCCAGCCAGCGAATATCAGCAGCAGACGAGGTCTTGACTCCTTATTTATATATGTTAGATTCATTTTGCTGTCAAGTCAATGGTGGCGAGGCGCGCGAGATCGGAGTCAGTCACATCAAGACTCAGGCTGAAACGCAGACGCTCGGTACCGGGCGGCACTGTCGGAGTACGTATAGGCAACACTTTGAATCCTTCTTCCCGGAGCCTGGCCGAGAGTGCCAGGGCAGATTCTGCCGAACCGGTTACAAGCGGTTGTATATGGCCCGGGAATTGCGCACCGGTCACCCGTTGCAACAACCGGCCGAGACGCTTTAGCGCCTCGCGCTCGGCCTCCATCCCGAATATCTTGCCGATAACAAACCGGCTCCAGACACAATTGACCGGAGGAATGGCGGTAGAAAATATAAATGAACGTGCCCGGTTGAGCAGATAGCTGCGTCCGACCTCGCCGGTAGCGATAAACGCGCCCATCGAGGCGGCAGCCTTGCCGAGAGTGCCGACAATGAAGTCCACTTCAGGCATATCGGCACACAGTCCGAGCCCGGCACGCCCTTCTACGCCGAAAGCATGGGCCTCATCAACATAAAGCAGAGCATCCTGATAGCGGCGCTTTACTTCCACAATATCGTCCAGCGGCGCAGTGTCACCATCCATGCTGAACACCGACTCCGTCACTATCAGCACGCGATCATATCCGGCTGCATGCCTGCTCAATATGCGCTCAAGATGATTCACGTCATTGTGGCGGAAGCGCTCCATATGCGCACGGCTAAGCATAGCACCGTCGATTATGCTGGCGTGCACAAGCTTGTCGGCCACGATCAATGTCTTTTCATCAGCCAGCGAAGAGATGCCGCCAACATTGGCATGATAGCCACTGTTGAACAGCAGCACTCTGCGGCCATAGGCATCGCCGAGCATTTCTTCCAGTGCTTCATATTCATTCTGCGATGCAGCAAGCAGACGCGAGGCTGATGACGTGAAGGGTGGAATATAGTCACCTAACAGGCTCATAAATTCGCTACGCAACGACGCTGACGATCCCAAGCCAAGATAATCATTGGTCGAAAGATCTACCAGCCGTGACCCTGACGTGTGTGGAGGTATCACACGCAGATTATGCGACTGCCCGAGAGCATCGAGAACTTCAGCGTAGCGCTTCATCGTATGATCTCGATCATTTGCGCGATAAGGTATCGCAGATCATCGTCGGAAATGATATAAGGAGGCATTATGTAGACATTGCGTCCGAACGGCCGCACCCAGATACCACGTTTCACGCACTCTTTCTGGAACGAAGCCAGATCCACCGGCTCTTTCATCTCGATCACTCCGATAGTGCCGAGCACTCTGACATCGGCAACTCCGGGGAGAGATTCCGCCGGTGCGATCAACTCACGGATCAGTCCCTCGATATGTGCCACGCGGGCCCCCATATCGACCTCACCGAGCATGGTGAGTGACTCAAGCGCCACAGCGCAAGCCAGCGGATTGGCCATAAACGTGGGACCGTGCATCATCACTCCGGCTTCGCCGCGCGAAATCGTGTCGGCCACCTCGGCAGTGGTCATCACGGCACTGAGAGTCATGTATCCTCCCGTCAATCCCTTGCCAACGAGCATGATGTCAGGAGTGACTCCGGCATGCTCCAGAGCAAAGCAGCGGCCAGTGCGCCAGAATCCGGTGGCTATTTCATCAAAAATAAGGTATATGCCTAATTCAGTACACAAGGCACGCAATTCACGCAGATACTGAGGGTGATAGAAACGCATACCTCCTGCTCCCTGAACCACAGGTTCAAGTATTACAGCCGCCAGTTCGTCGGCATGCGATGTCAGGATCTCCTTCATCGGTTCAAAGTCAGCCGGATCCCACTCCTGACCGAACCGGACCTGAGGTGCCGGAGCAAAATACCGTATGGGTAATGCCGGTCCGAAGGCACCATGCATACCGGTAACGGGGTCGCAGACACTCATGGCGTTCCACGTGTCGCCGTGATATCCGGAGCGGATAGTTGCGAAATTAGTCTTGCCATGCGAACCGCTGCGACTCACGGCGGCCTGCACCGCCATCTTCATGCCCACCTCAGTAGCCACTGAGCCAGAGTCGGCGAAAAACACATTGTGCATGGCCGGAGGAGCCATTGACAACAACTTCTTGCCGAGTTCGATCGCCGGCGCATGAGTCAGACCGCCGAACATCACGTGGCTCATCTTTTCGAGCTGGCGGCGCACTGCCTCGTTGAGGCGGGGGTGATTATAGCCGTGACACACGCACCACCATGACGACATACCGTCGATCAGACGGGTACCGTCAGCCAGATATATATATGCGCCTTCAGCATGATCTACCACATATGTGGGCAGAGGATCGATCGTTGACGTATATGGGTGCCACAGGTGTTCGCGGTCCCAGGCGTCATGCAGGATTGATGGAGAAGTTTCGTTCATTGATCAAGGTCAAAATCTGCGGTAATACGGTATCAGCCGACGAGTTGGCTATAATGCGGTGACGGGGTGATGACGGAGTGAGCTGTGAAGCCATGCGCCGGCTGACTTCCTCACGTGAGAGTCCGCTGCGCGACATAACGCGGGTGATGCGCTCCTCGACCGGAGCCGTCACCTCCCACACTTCGTCAGCCAAAGAGTCAAAACCGCTTTCATATAGTATGGCGGTCTCAACAAAAAAGAGAGGAGAATCAGAAGCAGCGATGCGTTCCTCGACATCAACTCTGACCGCTCCGTGCACAATTGCATTGAGCCTGGCGAGAGCATCGGAATCAGAAAAGACCACTGCCGAAAGCGCCGGGCGATCAAGCGTGCCGTCAGCGGCAATAGCCGTTGGCGTTATTTCCGACGATATGCGTGACAGGATAGAAGGCGATGACTCCATGATACGGCGTGCCTCGGAATCACAATCATAGACCGGATAGCCCATAGCACGCAGCACGCGGCTCACAACGGACTTTCCAGAACCGATGCCTCCGGTGATCGCCACTACGCAGGGTTTCATCGGATCTGTTCTATAAGGTATTCTACACTATCCACCGCCAGAGTCACGTCACGGCAAACTTCCGGGGCGGAACCAACATATACCGGCATGCGGGCCGTCTGCGGCGATCGCCGGCTGAAGTCAGCATAGACCGAGATGACACCGACTTCGGAGTTATAGCTGCTCATCGGCACCAGAAAAGTCACGTCGACTCGCGATGGGAACATCACGACTGAAGCATCGGACGGCGCACCCTTGAGGCTCACTGCAACAGCACGGGTTTTGGCAATAAGAGGCTCAACCGGTATGGTCACATCAACAACATCGGGCACCGCACGGCATCCGGCAGGCACTGCCACCCTCACGCTTCCTGTGTAAGTTTCCGTAAGTTCATCGAGTGTCAATTCTGCAGTATCGATATGTTTCATAGCAGCGCCGAGCTTATTGACCGAGTAGAGCATCACAGAGTCAGGACTCACGGTGATCTTACCGGATATGACACTCTGCCACGACGTGTGCGCATTGACAGCCGGAATAACCTTGACCTTACGGCCGGGAAGTGAAGTATAGATCAGGTTAAGTGAGTCGGGGCGAACCGAAAGCACCTGTGCTTGCTGACCGAAGAGTGAACGGACACGCGACGACATCTCCTGTCCGGGTATTGTCACGCGCGAACCGGCTGCGTCAGCATTCATCTCACTGAAAGGCACAGTGAGTCCCGGGGTGCCGCTCCACGTGTAGTTAAACAACGAAGTACCACGGTCACGCACACTGACCAGTAGCGTCGGAGGCACGTCAGAAATAAACGTGACCCCTTCGGGCACACCCTCGATATGCAGCGGTATGCGCACCTCCTTCTGTGTGTCTTCGTTAAGTGCCTGAATGAGCCAGAACACATAGCTCACACAGATGAACAGGAGAAAGAGCAAAATGTCTTTCCCCCGTGAAGAGTGTAGCCCTGCGCTTACAGCGCGCAGGGCTTCTGAAATTCGTGAGCGTATGTCGTTATTTCTTTTCGGCATTCACGGGATTGGCGGCGTCAGCACCGGCAGCCTCGGGCGAGGGATAGATGCTGGTCTTGTTGACGCGGATTTTCACGCCCTGAGCGATCTCGAGGAGCACCGAAGCACCGTCGACCTCAACCACACGGCCATGTATGCCGCCAGCGGTGATCACCTTGGCACCCTTGGCCAGAGAATCATGGAACTTCTGAGTTTCTTTACGCTGTTTCTGCTGGGGACGGATCATGAAGAAGTAGAAGATCACAATGATGGCGATAATCATGATCCAGCTTGACCAACCTGCGCCCTGTTGCATCTGGGCAGCTTCTTGAAGGAAAATCATTTCGTTTTAAAGATATTATTGGTTAATAGATTTGAAGATCAGGAGTTCCACTCTTTATGGATCTTTCCTTCTCCACGTAGTTTTTCGGTAATGGCGGCCAACATACCGTTGACAAACGCACCGCTGCGGGGATTTGAGTAACGGTTGGCAATCTCCACATATTCGTTGGCTGTGACGGTGAGGGGTATGGAGGGGAAAGTCATCACTTCAGCCAAAGCGGTGAAGAGAATCACCACGTCCATCAAAGCCACACGCTCCACGTCCCAGCGCTTTGTGTTAATGAATTCGTCGATCAACTCGCGATATTCCACCCGGTGGTCCACCGCAGCATTGAATAGTTCGAGTCCGAACTTGCCGTCTTCATCATCTTTAAACTGCGGGAGCAAGTGAGTGTCGGCACCATCTTTGGCAAAAGCCTTTATAGTCTTTATGGCAAAGCTGGACATGACGTCGATATCATCATTCCAGAATATGGACTTGGATTCGAGATCGTCACAGATATCGTCGGAGGGCACAATCACATTCTTGAGGAGTGAGCGCCAGAGGTCGCAATCCTCAGCCATGGTCTTCTCGCCGGGAGTGTCCATATAGGACTTGTAGATATCGCTGCCTATGACCTGATCAAGCAGTCGCTGGATCAGTATAGGATCGTCGGCCCATGTGAATGGGTTTGACTTACGATACTCCTCCATGTCGTGATTCACGGCCATGGCCTCAACAAACTTGTTGTTGACGAATCGCATATCCGGATTACGTTCTTCGGGCGTAGGAAGATATTTTTCCTTTGCAGCCTCGATGCGCTGCTCCTGTGCGCGGGTCAGTTCCACAGGGAGCCAGAGCAGGGCGTGATAAAGTTCATAAGCCTTGTCAAGCGACTTGCGCAAGTCACGCCGACAGTCAGTGAGCACATTGCGTGTGTCGGAGTAATTCGACAGAGTTTCCGCAAGCATCTTCAGACCCATCTCCATGCCGCGCACCGTAAAGTCAGGATCCGTGCGCAATGCTTCGACCAGCGCCGGGGTCTTTGGTGCGACGAGGCGCAGGGCCGAAGTCCAGAAAGCGATCTCATCAGCTACTTCCGGACGACGGATCTTCAGCAGTTCGCGATAAGGACTTGATGCCTTGAGTCGCGACGCGAACTCGATCACAGCTTCGTCAAAGGCGGCCATGCGGCTGCCGCGGGTGCGAATAAGCTCACGCACTTCATCATTGCCCATCAGGAAGCGGGTGGTGGCACTGTCGGCATAAGGGGCATTGATGATTGCCGATGAAACTGATACTGGGATATTGCGGTCACTCTGCACCTTCCAGCCTGACATTTCAAGCAGGACCAGGAGCATATCGGCATAAGCCGAGTAGGAATATCTGCGGTCACGTGACGATGTCTCCACCGGCACTTCGATCTTGAACTCACTTCTGGAGAGCAGATAGCTGTAAAGCACCTGCACTACCTTGAGCCTGATTAAAACTCGATTAACCATATATATTGATGTTCTCTATCGTTTTATCGTTGTTTAACGGTGCAAAGTTACGCCTTTTTTGCGGATTTTCACGTCAGATTATGCGGAAAAAGTAACCGAGCGATATCTCCACCGACATGCCGCGCGAAGCAGAAAACACAGCAACGCGATTGGCACGGAAAACGTTACCTATGCCATAATAGAACCGGCCTTCAAGCAGAATGGAGTGACGGCGCGCGACAAAATATTCAAAACCGAGGCCGCCGGCAATGCCATAGTCGAAACGATTGGCCACGTCCATGGCCAGCTGGGCAGTGCGCCTGTTGGCCGGGAAACCGCTCACGGCCGACGGATTGCGATAGTCAAAATCGGATTTGATCTTGTCAGCGATCATATAGCCCGCCTCCGGGCCAAGATTAACAAATATCTTGGCACGCTCCCAGCCGAATCGGATCTGAGTGAGCAGCGGCAGTTGAAGATAGGTAAAATGACGTGAGTAGGACAACGGCTCGCCACGGAAATCCTCAGCCCAGCCGCGCTGAGTCACATTGAGTTCTCCGAGTATGCCGAAAAGTTTTTCCTCCGTGTAGCGTGCCATGATGCCGAAAGTAACACCGGGAGTCATGGACTGGCGCACGCTGGGCATGAATTCCATTTTGGAGAGTGTGGCCCCACCCTTCACGCCGAGCGAGAAGTCAGGACTGTAATATCGCTGGGCTGACGCTCCAGCCATCGTGATAAGCAGCATCGCCACAAAGGCGGCAAGCCTTAGTTTGATTCCTCCCTGCATGGCAGCTGTCAGTCAAGAAATTTTACCCTGATATGGCCATCAGGCGAAAAATACACGAAATAAAGGGCTGAATTCACGCTACCGGGCACGAAGGAATTCTGCAGCCCGACGTATGATTCGTTTTCTCCGAGCATCCATCGGCCGGCATCGAATCCGAGCAGACCGTAGACAGGCACCGCATTGGCCATCTTCATGCCAAACAGATCTTCGTAGGCCAGACCGACGCGGCGTGTGGGATATGAGTCGGAGTCAGAGGCAAAGCGGGAGTAGATGGCGGTGTGAAGCGCGTGAAGCTTGCGGGCTTGCTCGCCACGCAGGATTATCCACTCCGGATAACCGAACAGACGCACATCGTCAGGAAGTAGCGCACGCGAGCGGGCCTCGGCCAGCGGGTCAAGAATACGGGTCAGCATTTCGCGCGAGGCGGCATCGGGCACAAACACATAGCGGGTACCGGGATTGAGCTTCATGGACAATGCGGCATCAGACAGTTCACCGGTAAACTCCAGTTCCTCAAAACTGATGCCGGCAGCCGTGAGCCGCAGACGCAGTTCGTCGACAAAGGCACGCTTATCGGCCGGAATATCGGTAGCGGAAATAATCACCGGCGTATAGCCCTCATAGGCCTTGATAAATGCCGACACCGCCTTGTTATACATCATTTCCTGAGGAATATTGGCCTGATATACCGACGGGTGACGCTCCTGAGCATCATTACGGACAGCAAACAGGTTTACGACCATGGCTCCTGTGCCATCGGCCATAGCGGCAATGCGCTCAATGCTGACTGAGTCATCAGGTGCTATGATATATGTGGCAGCACGTACGTCAGGCTCATTGAGCAAAGCAGCGACACGGTCGGCAGAGCCTTCGGTATCGAATGCCGACACGCTGATCTGCACATCAGGATCAGCGGCAGCGACAGTATCGACAGCCATCAGCAAGCCACGATAAAATTCAGTATAGTTCTCGGCAGCCTTGGTCGGACGCTCCGATGAAAGCATGAACGGCAGCATCACGGCCACACGTATGGTCGGATCATCGTCATCAGTAATGGCGGTATCAACCTCAGTCACCTCAATCTCGTCATCTTCGGCCTCCACATCAACGGTTTTCGGCACAACGGCTTCAGGTTCGGCCGTCACAGTGCGTTGCGCGGGGAGTTCAACGGCTTCAGCCGGCGCGATCTCTTCAGGGCAGACTTCAGGTGCGGCACCCACTCCCCCGAATTCAGACACCGGAAAGAGCAGCAACTGGCCAGGACGCAATCCGTCAATGGCAGCCGGATTGCAGCGCATGATGTCGGCACGCGTCACTCCAATCTTCTTGGAGAGAGAGTAGATCGACTCTTTCGGCTTCACTTCATAGTAATAATAGCTAACACCGTTGACATTCTTGACCGGCAGGTCAAGGGCTGCCATGGCCGGAAGCGTCATCGCAGCGGCAATTATCGAAAAGATGATTCTGCGAACAGGATTCATAAGTTACATTTCTTTAGGGTTAAGGTCCGGAACTGAAACGTGAGCGCATCGATCAGTATCATGCGCCCGGTGAGCAGATCACCGGTCCGTGTTATTATCTTTATGGCTTCGGCAGCCTGCATGCTGCCTGCTATGCCGGCAAGCGCGTTGAGCACTCCGGTGACGGCACATGACCGGCATTCGAGCTGCGTAGCGGTAGGGGGCTCGGGGAAAACCGAGCGATAGGTGGGGAAACCGGGCATGAAAGTGGAGACCTGACCTTCAAAGCGGCTCAATGCAGCAAAGCATAGAGGTTTACCGAGTGAAGCACAGGTATCACTCACGAGAATGCGGGCCTGATAATTATCAGTGCAGTCAAGCACTACGTCAGCATCGGCAAGTAACTCCACGGCATTTTCAGCTGAGAGCATGACCCCGACCGGCTCCACCTCCACTCCGGGATTGAGGGCAGTAAGCTTGCGGGCGGCACTAACGGGCTTAGGAGTTCCGATATCAGGAGTAGAGTGTATGATCTGGCGCTGAAGGTTGCTGAGAGCCACGCAGTCACCATCGATGATACGGATATGGCCCACACCTGCCGCCGCAAGATAATACAAAGCGGGCGAGGCCAAAGCTCCGGCCCCGACCACCGCCACCTTAGCACCACGCAGCCGCTGCTGACCGGGCAGGTCTATCTCACAGAGCGAGATATGCGCCCGATAGCGCTCGGCTTCATCTGCTGACAAACAATTATTCATAGCGCAAAATTAACAATTTCTTACCGTTTGACCAATTTTTTGGAATTTTATGCGTAAGTTTGCAGTCAGTTTATCAATAACTCTGTTAATGGAAATGAAATCATTAAAAGGATTAGCCATAATATCAGCTACAGCCATAGCTCTAAGCGCGAGCGCTAAAGACAAAATTTCTGACAAAACATATGACGGAATCGTCAGCTATTTTGAAAACTATATCGACAACGAAAACACCGCCCCCTACAACGTCAAGACCAAGCTGACACGCAAAGACGTGGCAGAAGCGCGGGCCGAAGTATGGAAGGCATGGCAGACAGCCAATGCCGCCGTCACGACCCTACCCCAACCTGCCCCGCTGGCGCTCCGTGACACCCTGTCATGGACTCTGCCCGACTCGCTCGAACCGTCGGCAGTGATGAATTTCTTCTATGGTTTCAAGGGCGACACCGCATCGGTGGAGAAGCTGCCGCTATTTATCTATCTCCACGGATCGGGTCCGAGCGACGCCGAATGGGACACGGGATTCAAACTGGCCAATATGTTTGATGATTCGCCATCAATGTATTTCGTGCCGCGCATACCCAACGAGGGCGAGTATTACCGCTGGTATCAGTGCTCCAAGCAATGGGCATGGGAACGCCTGTTGCGTCAGGCACTCGCATCAGGCAAGGTGGATCCCGACCGCATCTATATGTTCGGAATATCGGAGGGCGGTTACGGCAGCCAGCGTCTGGCATCGTTCTATGCCGACTATCTGGCCGGCGCAGGTCCGATGGCCGGCGGCGAACCACTGAAGAACGCACCGGTGGAAAATCTGCGTAACACGGCCTTTTCGCTGCGCACCGGCGCCGAAGACCGCGGATTTTACCGCAACATGCTCACCGGCTACACCAAGCATGCGCTCGACAGCATAGCAGTGGCCAATCCCGGTTACTATATGCATGAGGTGGAACTGATACCGGGCCGCGGCCACTCAATAGACTATCGTGTGACCACTCCATGGCTCAAGCAGTTCAGACGCACTCCGTCACATACCCGCCTGACATGGGAAAACTTCGAGATGGACGGACGCTACCGCTCCGGATTCGGCAATCTCTACGTGGTGGAGCGCTCGAATCCCGATCCCTCAACACGCACACTCTATGATATGTCGATTACCGGCAACACCATACGCCTCAACGTGCAGCTTGTGCACTACACGACCACGCAGACCGATCCTCACTGGGGCATAGAGCTGAAGTTTGACAAGACATATACCCGCGCCACCGAAGGCCGCGTAAAGATCTATCTGGACGAGAACATGGTGGACCTGTCGAAGCCCGTGACGCTGATAATCAACGGCCACGAAGTATTTTACGGAAAAGTGTCGCTGAACGTTGAGAACATGGTCAACAGCTGCGCCGAATTCTTCGACCCCACCCGCATCTTTCCTGCCGCGCTTGACGTGATCCTGTAAAGGAGCCGGCAAGTATGCCTGCCTCTAAACTTTTGGCACGGTATTTGCGTTGAATTCATAGAAGGTTAAAAAATATTTCAACTATGAATTTCAACAATTTTACTATTAAATCCCAAGAGGCAATCCAGAAGGCAGTGGAACTGACCCGCGCAGCAGGTCAGCAGGCCATCGAGCCGGTGCATCTGCTCAAAGGCATCGTGACCGAGGGTGATTCTCTGGTAAAGTTCATCTTCCAGAAAATCGGGGCCAACCTGCCGCTGATGCTCACCAACCTGGACCGCGAAATCGATTCGTTGCCCAAAGTAAGCGGCGGCGAGCCATACCTGAGCCGTACGTCTAACGACGTGCTCCAACGCGCCCTTGACCTGGCGAAGAAGCAGGGCGATGAATACGTGACTCTGGAGGCACTGCTCCAGGCCATCTTCGCCATAGCCTCGCCCGCAGCCACACTGCTCAAGGACACAGGTCTGAGCGAAAAGGAACTGCAGTCAGCAATCGAGGAACTGCGCAAAGGCAAGAAAGCCACGGACCAAAGCGCCGAAGACACATATAACGCACTGAGCAAATATGCGATCAACCTCAATGAACGTGCCCGCACGGGCAAGCTTGATCCGGTGATAGGCCGTGACGAGGAGATACGCCGAGTGCTGCAGATCCTGTCACGACGCACAAAGAATAACCCCATGCTGATCGGCGAGCCGGGTACCGGTAAAACCGCCATAGCCGAAGGTCTGGCTCAGCGCATAGTGCGCGGCGACGTGCCTGAAAATCTGCGATCCAAGCAAATCTATTCGCTCGACATGGGCGCACTCGTGGCCGGTGCCAAATATAAAGGAGAGTTCGAGGAACGACTGAAAGCCATCGTGAACGAAGTGACGCAGAGCGATGGCGAGATAATCCTGTTTATCGACGAGATCCACACTCTGGTGGGTGCAGGTAAGGGTGAAGGCGCCATGGACGCAGCCAACATACTGAAACCGGCACTCGCGCGCGGCGAACTGCGCTCGATCGGTGCCACCACCCTCGACGAATACCAGAAGTATTTTGAAAAGGATAAGGCTCTGGAACGCCGTTTCCAGAAGGTGATGGTGAACGAGCCTGACGAAATGAGCGCCATCGCGATATTGCGCGGACT
>CAZKRV010000030.1:0-15688 GCA_964555345.1 uncultured Bacteroides sp. | reverse complement strand
TATTAGCGAGGTGGAGAAAATCACGGACTTTGCAGTCAAGTAGAGATCCTTGAAAGGTATGGAGATTTTCTCCTTTAGATACACCTACTAAATTTTTGTTTTGTCGATAAAAATGAGCTAACTTTGCAGAGATGCAAGCTAAAAAGATGGCTTAATTTCAGAACAGCATAGAATGAAGATCGGAATAATTGTGGCGATGGGCAAGGAGCTGGAACTGCTTCTGCCGCTCATGCGCGAGATCACAACCTCGCAAATCAACGGATATACATTTCACTCGGGCCGCATAGGCTCTCATGAGGTCACAGCCATGCAGTGCGGGATCGGCAAGGTCAATGCGGCACTCGGCTGCCGCGCGCTGATCGGCGCATTTGCCCCGCAACTGATCATAAACACCGGAGTGGCGGGAGGAACGGGTGCGGCGCGCGTGCTCGACGTGGTAGTGGCTGATTGCGTGGCCTATCACGACGTGTGGTGCGGCCCCGGGACTGAGTGGGGAGCGGCGGCCGATTGTCCGCCGGTGTTTGAGGGAGCGCGCGCGGTGCTCGCACTTGACTGTCTCAAGGGACGCGGGGAGGTAAAGTTCGGACTCGTGGCCTCGGGCGATGTGTTTGTTGACTCAGCCGAGACCGTCAACCGCATTCTCAGTCTCTATCCCGATGCGGTGGGAGTAGACATGGAGTCGGGAGCACTGGCCCAGACGTGTCACCGCATGGGCGTGCCTTTCATCTGTCTGCGCGTCATCTCCGACACTCCCGGACAGGTGTCGGACAACGGTGCACAATATGAAAGCTTCTGGAACGAGGCTCCACGCGAGGCGTTTGAACTTGTAAGACTCATCATTTCATCGCTATGAAGAAGATTGCCAGCTTCACCATCGATCACCTGCGGCTGAGCCGCGGAGTGTTCGTGAGCCGCCGCGACGTGACCCCGTCGGGTGACGTGATCACCACTTTCGACGTGCGGCTGACCGAGCCTAACCGCGAGGAGGCAGTGGATCCGCGGGCGCTCCACACCATCGAGCACCTTGCAGCCACTTATCTGCGCAACGATCCGGAGTGGGCCTCGCGCGTGGTCTACTGGGGTCCGATGGGGTGCTGCACCGGTTCATATCTGCTGATGCAGGGTGAGCTGCAGCCAACCGACATATTGCCCCTGATGCGCCGCATGTGGGCATTTATCGCTGATTTTGACGGAGAGATTCCCGGAGCGACGGCGCGCGACTGCGGCAACTATACCTACAATGACCTGGAGGGGGCGCGGCGGGTGGCCCGGCGCTTCCTCGATGAGGTGCTGGCAAACCCTCAGCCCTGCAACCTGAACTATCCGGAATGAAGGATATACGCGCGGTAAAGGGGAAGTTTCTTATCGAGCGACTGATTGCCGAGGGAGAGCACGAGCGTCAGGACTTCAAATACAAGATCAGCGACGCGCGCAAGATAGCGCGGTCGCTGTCGGCTTTCGCCAATCACCTCGGCGGACGATTGCTCGTGGGGGTGAAAGACAACGGCACGGTGGCGGGAGTGCGATCGGAGGAAGACATCTATATGATCGAGACGGCAGCAGCTTCATTCTGCCGTCCGGAGCCTCGCGTAAGCTTCCGGGCGTATAAGGCGACGGACGAGGGGGCGGTGGTGGTAGTGGCCGATGTCGAGCCGATCAACGGATCGGAGGAGATGGTGTGCGTGAGGGAAGAGGGAGGAGAGATGCGGGCATATGTGCGGGTGGCGGACGAGAACATAGCTGCCCCGGCCATCATGGTGCGGGCACGCCGGCGCAAGCTCCGCTCCGAAGGGGTGACGCTGGTGCAGGGAGGGCCGGAGGCCGAGATAATCGCGGCAATCGGGACGCTGGACCGGCCGACTCCGGAGCGTGTGCTGCTCAAAGCTAAGGCCAGCCGCCTCGCCGCCGCCGAAGCGATGGAGAAACTGCTGGCCATAGAAGCTGTGTATCTCCGCTATAGAGGCGGAGAGTTCATTTTGGAATTTGCGGATTAGAGTCCGGCCATCACAGGCATTACGCCGGCTTTGGCGCGATATGCCATCACGCCTTCGGGGGTGAGGTCTACGGTGATGTCGCCAGGCATGGTCACGGTGCCTCCGTCATTAAATGTGATCAGGTCGTAGCTCTGGCCGTCAGGCAGATCCACGGACCATGTGCGGGCATCGACGTCGAAATCAAGACGCACTGTCGATCCATCGTTTTCGCAGATGATATCGTAGCCCTTTCCGTCACATTTCACGAGATAATTGCGACCGTCGTTGCCCTCGATGCGCTTAGTGCCACATGCCATGGGGTTTTCACCACTCCAGAACTCGATGCTGTTGATGACCACGAGATCAGCCAAAGCCGAGACTTCATATACGGGGAGAATGAGGAAGGCGAAAAACACCAGTTCGTTGACGAACTTGTTGCCGATGGTGTTGTTCCACGCCAACAGACGGTTGGTGAGACCGAAGCTGCCGATGCATGAGCTGAGGCCGAGGGAGGAGGCGAGAGCGATGATCACTCCGACCTTGAGGAAATGTTTCTTCATAATGGAGAATTTATGTAATGGATAATGAGTAGTTTAAGGAAGGTTATACCGGTATGGCCGTCTTGCCCACATCATAGAAGCGGAGAATCCGGTCGACATAATCAGTAGTTTCACGACCACGAAGATAACCATATTTTACGACAGAATCATTATAATATGCAGGATTTGCGAGCATAAGCGCCGCTTCGGCCACATTTCCGTCCCAGACGGTTGGGTCAAGGCCATGTTTTTCGGCCAGACGCATGGCGTCAAACACGTGGCCGATGCCACCGTTGTAGGAGGCGAGCACAAACTTCAGGCGCTCGGTCGGGTCGGGGACTTTCGGTTC
Source organism: uncultured Bacteroides sp. (assembly GCA_964555345.1). Taxonomy (GTDB): domain Bacteria; phylum Bacteroidota; class Bacteroidia; order Bacteroidales; family Muribaculaceae; genus UBA3263. The sequence goes on along the minus strand of CAZKRV010000030.1, from coordinate 12,827 downwards.
CAGCTGACGGTCGAGGTCGGCGAGGAGACTGACGGCGGCGCGGACTGACTGCTCGGGGTCGTTGGCATTGCGCAAGCCGTAGGCACGGCCCGTGCGCGGCATGATCTGCATCAGGCCACGCGCTCCGGCAAATGATCTGGCCTTCGGGTTGAAGCGGCTTTCGGTATAGGCCTGCGCGGCGAGCATACGCCAGTCCCAGCCGATGCCGGGGGCGTAGCGGCGGAATATGTCGTCATACTTCGATATCGTGCCGTCGGTGAAGTCAATGTTTGTGTAGGGATTGCCGGCGATCTTGGCCAGCTGGAAATACTGTTTGAGCAGCTCTTTCTGCGCTTCGGAGGGTCCGGTGCGCGCCATCCATGCGTCGATCGAGTCGGCAAGAAGGCGGCGGGAGGGATCGACGGCCCATGCGGCACGCTGCTCGAGCGAGATGGCCACGGAATAGTCCAGATTGGCATAATACGTGCCGTTGAGCTGGGCCACATCACTATCAGCTACGGTGAGGGGGAGCCGGCCGGCGGCCACCATGTCAATCAGGTCTTCGGTAACTATGGTGTCACTCTCCACCGGAATCACGTTGATGCCACCACCCAGTTCGCTACTAAGATTGAGCAGGCGGTAATAGTATTTAGAGCCGGCTTCGACATAGACGTCACGCCCCACAAGCTGAGTCACGTCGGTGATGATGCTATCCGTACCGGCAGGTTGCACGAGCACCTGAGTGGTCACATTTTCATAGCCACAGGGGAGCAAACGCTCGGCATATTCCGCAGTGACGGGCACTTCGTAGGCAATGAGGTCTATGCTGCCGTCGCGGGCCATGTCAATGAGCTGCGGCAGCGAGCGGGCCACGGTGAATGTGACCGGCAGGTGACTGTCGGCAGCGAAGCGGCATGCGAGATCATAATCATAGCCAAGCGTATCGCCGCGATAGATGAAGAACGAAGTTGGCGAATAGAGGGTGCCCACCTTCAACGTGTCGGGCATCTCATCAACGGTCACGGACTCATCACGGTCCGTGGCCGTGTGGCCTCCGCAAGCAGCGAGGGCCAATATCAATACCGGAATCAATTGCTTCATACAAGTATATACAACAGAAGAGGCCGGAGTGTTCAGCTCCGGCCTCTCGGCTATGATATAGATTTCAGTGAATTGTCTTATTTCACGAGCACCTTTTCAGACTTAGCGCCGGTCACTTTCACATATACACCGGGCACGGAGGGCTCGGCCACGCGCACACCCTGAATGGTGTACCACACGGGAGCGCTTTCACCTTCAGCGGCCACCACGTCCTCGATTCCGGACTGCTTGGGCAACTGATCGTTGCAGTGAACGAGGAGCGCGTTTTCAATTTCACCGGTGCGAGTGTTGACGATCATGCCAACCACAGAGGCTTTTGCGATGTTTTTATTCATCAGGTTAGCCAGAGGTATGGTAGCGGTGTGCTTATAGACCTCGCTGGTACGCACGGGATATGGCACTGTGCCATCTACGCCCTTATACGATGTGACGTAGCGGGCCACATGATTGAACACAGTGGACTGAGGATTGCCATAGGTGGTGCCCCACGGGCCTACCTCAGTGCGGTTGGTGCCGGCAAAATAGTTGGACTGGGGATAGGGACCGAGACCGTCTTCAAGCAGCACATATACCATTCTATACTCATCTTCCGAAGCAATGGCAAACTCAGTTTTACCATGTACGGTGATGGTGTCGTTGTCGTCGCTGATATAGAGGTCAAACTTCAGGTCAGCGATAGCGGGAATCTTCATCTGTGCAAGATAAGCTTCCTCAACATAATCCACCGAGGGGATATTGGTACCATAGGAGGCCACACGACCATAGCGGGCGTGGGGATATGAGCCAACCATGGTGAACTGATCGCCATAACCATGGTTAAAGTCAACCTGACTTGATCCATCAATGCCCTTCACACTGATCTGCATCGGATCACCCTGATGGGCGGCAATGCCGATGAAAGTGCCATCGTCATATTTCTCCAGCATGCAGTCCATGGCGTAGGCACCGCGGGGGCAATATCCGCACCATGTGCCGGTGCCTTCCTCAAATACGAAGTGACGGATAAAGCCGGCGCCTTCAGGGAAACAGCGCACATAGTTTGTCAGAGAGTTGTCACCGGGATATACATCATCATTTCCATTGACAGAGACAATCGAGACAGTGACAGGGACTTTAAGGCCCTCAGTATTGCAGACGATATTCTCAAGCGAAACATTGAATGAAGAATTATATTCAATGGCTTTGGGGAGCTTGATCGTTGAAGACACAGGTTCTTCATTGCCGACCTGGCTCTGAATCACAACGCTGGAGATCGGCTTCACGCCATGATTAGTCACAGTGAAAGCTCCGGTAAAGCGAGTACCGAAGGCCACTACATCAGGAGTGGTCAAACCGGTAATTGTGGCATCATACTGCGGGAGGTTATCACCCTCGATGGTCAGGCGCAGGCAGAGCGAACCCCAAGTGCCTGACAGGTCTTCCCACTTACGTTCACCTTCATATTCATAGTTAGTCCACAGAGTGCAACCTGTGAAATTGGGAGAGCGGTCCACAACAAAGATAGCGTCATTCATGGTGGGACGTATCATGGAGTAACCGACATAAAGGTCTTCTTTTCCGTCAATCACATAAGGAGTCTTCATTGGAATCTCATTCCATCTGCGCGACACACGCTCCAGACGTCCGGGCTGCGTGTAGAAAGGCTGCTGATTGAATATATCATGGCTGAGGAAGAGGGTGAGGTCAGTCACATGATTCTTGTAGGTAGTGGCATTGAAGCCAGCGCAGATATTGACCGCGGTGATCTTAGCCCCGATATAGTTTTGAAGCAGTTCCTTCGGGAGCTTTATGGCTGCAGAAGTCTCAACTTCTTCGCCGTCACCCGGACGGATAGCAGTCATAGGATCGCCGCAATAGCGAAAATCGAGCACTGTGGATTTGTCATCGTCGGAGGCAGCGATCGAGACCACATTGTCAAGCGAAAGGAGAGCGCGATCCTCGATAGTGAGGAATGTCTCTGCAATACGGTCACCAACAGCCAGAGGCGACATCGCGGGTGCCACGGCCACATTGGCCGCCCCGGTCAGGGCGGTCATTGCGGCGAGGATCGGTAATATATATCTTTTCATTTTTTATTTATCTTGTCAGGTTAAGGTTTCGGCTGGTTTATTTCACAAGGATCTTGCTGACGCGGTTGCCACGACGCTCCAGATAAAGGCCGGGAGCCATATCGGCAGGGTTGACACGGATGCCGCGCAGGTCGTAGTATTCCACCACACCATCGGCAGCATCGCCGGACACTGCACTGATGCCGTTGAGGCGAACCAGTTCAATGGTCCATCGTGAACCGGCATCGTCAGAGCCATAGACGCAGGCATTGTTGCCCGACTGGTCCACATTGAGACCATTGTCAGGGTTATTGCGGTCAGCCAGAGTCATGTAGTTATTGCGGAAGTCGATGAAGTAGAGACCGGCCTGTGAAGCATCGGACACGATCTCGACGCTTGATGACATCGGGCCGAGATACTCACCATTGTCATTGACCAGACGATAGCGTCCATTGTTGTAATATTCGAGATTCCAGGTGGCGGAAGCCTTGGTGTCATCAGTCAGGTCAACGGTATTGGCAAATCCATTGACAGCAGCCAGATATGGAGCAGTGTTATTTCCGTCACGACGCACATTCTTGAAATATACGGCGCAGCCGCGAGGTTCGTCTTCAAGAGTCCATTTAGCCTTTTCAATAATACCACTTACATAATTAGTCAAAGCAGGATTTGCCGAATAGGAATCGGGGCCGAATTCGGTCATCTTGACTGAGGCAGTGTAGTCACGAGCTTCTTCGAGCAACTCTTTTGCAAAAGGCTGCACACGGAGGAATGCCTCAAGAGAGGGCAGGAGACGATAACGTTCCTGATTAAACAACGCTTCGTGATCAATCTTAGGAACGCGCCTGAAATACCAAGCGGTGTTTTCAACGTCATCAGCAGAGGAGTATGTCATTACACCGTTTTCCATCACGCGGCTGATGCAGCAGTTACCTTCAGGAGGATAACAGTAAGAGATCTGATAAACGAGCGAGTCATTATAGATCAAAGGAATGCAGTACCAGTAGTCAAGAGTATATTTACCATCGACACGAGAACCGAAATAGTCAATAGGAGCGCCATAGTTGCCTACGCCATCGGTCTGGCGGCACATACGCACACCCTCAGAAGCATAGCGATGGGAGTTGAAGCGATAGCCTTCGCCATCCTCCGGAATGTCGAGGAACCAGTAACAGCCGTCGTTGAGGTAACCGCGGGCATAGTTATAGTAGCGGTCACCTATACCTTCGAGATAAGTCAGCGGCTCAGATACGGAGATAATATTATATAACAGCTGGTCGGAGATATCAGATACTTCAAGCGAATTTTCGGGAAGGACAGTAACATTCTTCAGGATCCAGCGGCTACCGGGATCTTCGGCAGTAGCGGCAGCGAGAGAGCCATCAGCATCGTCAAGATAGAGGCAGGAACGAGTGCCCGAGAAGACAATGCGGCCACCGGCAAGAGCAAACGAGTATGATCCGGCCGACGAAGCGGTCTTGGTAGTAGTAGCGGCCTGGCCGGTGCGGACAGAGCCAAGATAGTAACCTTCGCGGTTTTTGAGTCGGAAAGTAGTGTCGGTGACTTTCTCTATCTGCCATGTAGCTCCGGCATCAGGGGCTGTAGCTGTGGTAGTAACAATCTTGCCGGCAGCATCAGTTGAAAGCATCCAACCGGCAGTATTGCCTGAATCTTTGCGGCGGCCATTGCTGATACTGAAGTATTTTTCACCGGCAGAGGCTTCAGCGAGCAATTTACCGGGGAGAGCGGCAAGGAACTGATCAGCCATGGAGCGCATAGCCGCGATGGCAGCCTCAGAATTTTCATAATCATCGTATTCAGTAGCCTTGATCATATCAGCGGCACCCTGGATCTCAGCATGTAGCCATGGCTGAGAGGAAGCATACGCGCTGACTTCATTGGCATATTGAGTGCGTTTGTTAAGGAAATCAAACAAACCGGCATCACTTGCTTCCTCAAACGTCCAGCAGGCGCTCTTGTCGCCGAACACATCGGGGCGTAGCCACTGAATGTCAATGGTATAACTATTGCCGAATGTAGCGTCAACACCACCGGGAGCCTTGGTGAGCAGGTAGGGGCAGCCCTTTTTCGCATCATAGCTGGTAGCATTCTGGAAGTTCATACAGACTGATTCACGTCCGCACCAGATCATGACACCGTAATCTTCATAACCGTCGATCACAGTAAAGGTCATGATATCATAGCCTTCTCTGCGATTGTCAGAGCTGATAGCATGATTGGAAGTGAGATAGAGCAGATATGCACCATTTTTGCAGACAGGCGATACCCATTCATTTTCAACACCGTATGCATTTTCATCGAAACGCCACATAGTGTTATTTCCCATAGGCTTGATTGCAAGACCTTTCCAATCCGGGAACTGCGAAGCGAGATAGCCATCGTTGGGCAAAGAGGCATTACGGATCACATACCAAACGGGATCTTCGGCAGTAGAGCGGCGCGGGAGGTCACACTTTTTGTCATAGGCGCGGGTGAAGGTCCATGAAGTGGCGGGAGAGAATGAGTCGAAGTAAGCGAGACCGCCAGCCTCGTCAGTACCTATATACTTGCCGGCACAACGGATCTCCATCTTGCCGTTATCAGCAAAATCTACATTCATATTCGGCTGATAATCATACGAGTTAAAAGGAGAGATAAAGAACTCATCTTCCGCATCAGGAACCGGCTGCGAGGCAATATAGTAGGCAACGTTGTTACGCATGCCATGGTAGGCATTGTCATTGCACTGCTGATAGAAGAGCCATGCGGAACCCTGACAAACCTTGTTGTAAGTCTTGAATTCACGATCTTCGTAACGGTAGCCATAGACAGTACCCACAAGATTGCCGCCATCGACGGGCCTGGCAGTGAGGGCATCGGTGGTGATGGTCACGAATATGGTTCCAACCTTCTTATTCAGTTCTTCACGAGCTTCAGAAAGGGTTGTGGCGAGAATTTCGTCGACAGCCTTCACGGCAGCATCGCCATTTGGATAGGCAGAATACTTGGTGTTGACAAGGTTAGCGAGACCCTTAGAGAAAGCGTCCGGCGCATAAGGAGAAGCAGTAGACCAGGAGGCCATCTTCGCGATCGCCGCCTGCTGGGCCGCGTTGAAATCGGCCTCAGTCGTGGCGGCGAAACCGGTCATGGCAGATGCAAGCATCAAGACCATGGAAAGGTAGGGCTTTTTCATAATATACTGGAAAAGTGTTAATGATTAATTTTTGCCCCTAAAGTTACGAATAATTTCAATTACCCCCCCCACTGTTAACAAAGTTTAACTATAAAATTGATATATATGGCCAACAACAGCCACATACACCTTAATAAAAATAAATAATAGCGATTATTGGAAAGCGGCGCGTATGGCGGCACGTAGGCGCGGAGCAAAGGGGGTATCGGACTTGAGTAAATCAAGAATCGCGGCAATATAGCCCTGTTTGTCGGCACAGCCGGTGAGGCCTGCGACATTGCTCTGCGGCAGCATCGACTTCTGATTATAGACACGGAGCACGGAGGCATAGTCATCGGTCTGGAGATAGCCATGGAACTCGCGACAGAAGTCTTCATAGATGGCGCGGGGATTGATGAAGTCGACGAGTCCGGCCAGATGGTCTTCAAGACGGGATATATCGGCAAAGCGTCCGTCGATACGGTGTTCGACCGTGCGCTTTACGGCATGGCGCGTGTGCTGCAGGGCCTGCTGGCGAAGGTCGGCACGAAACATGGCCATGACCGCGGACTTGACCTTGTGGAAGGCCCGGTCAGGATCACGGTGGCGAGCAGCGGCCACAGTGCGGATCACCTCTTCGAGCATGAGCAGATTTTCGACTTCGGCAACCTCGGGCACCATGATGCGCTTGCGGCGGAGATAGTCAACCTCCTGAGGCGAGCGCCGGTCACGATCGACGAGTCCACAGCTATCGAGATGGTGAAAAGCCCCGAGGGAGTTGAACACACGGGTGGACTCAATGACGCGGTCGCAGGAGCCGAGAGCCTTAACCGTGTATTCGGGGAAGATGAGCGGATAGAGCTTGGCATCGATGGAGCGGGTGGCATCGCCCTCAATGAAGAGGACGGGGCGGCGTGCACCGAGTATGGTCATATACATCTCCTCGCTGAGCATGGTGTCAGGCGGAAGTATGTCATAATCATATGTGCCATTGGCGGGGTCACACCCGCGGACCCAGACCGTGGTGGCCGAAGATCGAGTGGAGGCAAAGTCGAGGTCGTGGGTCACGTAGATGAAGCGGCAGTCGGGCCGGAGAGACTCAACGCGGTCCCAGACCAGGCGGAGAGTGGACGGGTGGAGAAACATGCCGGGGGAGTCGACAGGGATCACAGCTCCTTGCGGGGCATGGAGCACGGCGCCGAAATAGTAGAGCACAAGTTTCTCGCCAGCAGAGAGTTTGAGTCCGGAGCGGACGGAGCCTCCGGTGCTGTCGGTGAAAAGGATCTGGCCGTCGGCCCGAAGCACACCATTGTCAGGGAAGATCTCCTGCCAAAGGCTCAGCACCCGGTCAAGTATGGTTTCGGGGAGGGTGCCGCGTCCCCCACCCTCGACCTTGAAGCGAAGCAGGTTGATGACCTCTTCATGAATCATCAGTCCGATGAGGCGGTCGAACTGCGATGACTGCTTATTGATGACCGAAGACTGATGGTCGATGAGAGGAGAGGTCTGCATAGCGGCAGCGTAGAGCCCATCGACCGAATGAGGCGGAGCGGCAGGGTCAAAAGTGCCGAAGAGGGCGGCGAGGGGAGAGAGGGGGAAGACGAGGGCGGGGTCAACGGAGGCCACGACAGCGTCGGCAAAGCGCGTCTTACCGGCACCGTTGGCTCCGATGATCAGAAGCTGACGATCGGATTCGGGAAGCGATGGGCGAGTGCCATCGGGTCGAGGAGGCAGTTGCATAGGGAGAGTATGAAGTCAGCGGCGGTTGAGCCGGGCCACGTATTTGCCGATTATGTCAAACTCAAGATTAACCTTTGATCCAGGGACAATGGAGTGGAAGTTGGTATGGTCAAGAGTGTAGGGTATGATGGCCACACGGAAGGAAGAATCAGTAGAGTCACAGACGGTGAGGCTGACACCATTGACGGTGACAGAGCCTTTTTCGACAGTGAAGTAGCCCTTGGCAGCAAGGTCAGGATCAACGGAGTATTCGAATTTGAAATAGATGCTGCCATCGACTTCGAGGCGCTCGGTGCAAATGGCGGTGCAGTCAACATGGCCTTGCACGATGTGTCCGTCAAGGCGTCCATTCATGAGCATGGAGCGTTCGAGATTGACTTCGTCGGCCGGGCGGAGCAGGCCGAGGTTGGAGCGGTCAAGAGTTTCCTGCACGGCGGTGACGCGATAGGCGGAGCGCTCGGGGTAGAGTTCCACAACGGTGAGGCACACTCCATTGTGGGCCACAGACTGGTCTATCTTGAGTTCGGGAGCCATGGCGGCTTCGACAATGAGGTCGACATTGCCACCATTGGGCTCAACGGCTACCACGCGGGCAGCCTCTTCAACGATTCCGGAGAACATATGATGGAAAAGATTCAGGGGATTTATTAAGTATTAGGGCACTGTGCAGACTATGTGCGCACAGTGCCCGGGATTGGTTATGAGGGTGGTGGACTCTGCGACGAATCAAGCCAGGGAGGGAAGTCCCCAGGTTTCGCAGAGTATGAGAATCTGATTGTAGAAGCAGCTTACCAGACCGAGGGCAAGGATACCGGCCACGGTGATCCACATTCCGAGGCGCTCGGAGCAAGCGGAGCGGAAGGGCGCGATGACGGGTTCGTCCTGGCTGAGGAACATGGCCTTGACCACCAGCAGATAGTAGAAGAGGGAGATGATGGTATTGATCAAGGCAATGAGCACGAGCACATAGAGCGCAGTGGATTCGGTGCCACTGAGTGCGCCGGTGAAGATGAAGAATTTGCTGAAGAATCCGGCGAAGGGAGGAATACCGGCCAGGGAGAACATGGCAAGCATCATCACAACGCTGAGATGGGGATTGCTCTTGTAGAGTCCGCGATAGTCCTGCATGTCGAGCTTACCGGTCTGGTTCTCGATGGCCTGGATCACGCCGAAGGCAGCAAGGTTGGAGAAGATGTAGACCAGAATGTAGAACATGAGCGAAGCCATGCCCATGGCGTTGCAGCCGATGATGCCGAGCATGATGTAGCCGGCCTGGGAAATGGAGCTGAAGGCAAGGAAGCGCTTCATGTTGGTCTGACGCAGAGCAAAGAGATTGCCGACGGTGATGGTGAGAATGATCAGAGCGTAGAGCATCCATTCCCATACCTGAGAGTAGACGCAGCCGAACACCTGAGTGAGAATCACAAGGAAAGCGAAAGCGGCAGAGCCTTTGGAGATGACGGAGAGGTAAGATGTGACAGAAGTGGGTGCACCCTGATAGACATCGGCAGTCCAAAGATGGAACGGAACAAGCGAGAGCTTGAAGCCGACACCGGCAATGACGAAGGCAAGGGCTACGATGAGCATAGGCTCAACGGCAGTAGCGGAGGCAGCCAGTGAGGTGTAGACAGCATCGAAGTAGAGCGATCCGGTGATGCCGTAGACGAAGCTGAGGCCAAGCATGAAGATGGCCGAGGAGAATACGGCAGTGAGAATGTATTTGATCGCAGCTTCGTGGCTTTCGTAGTGATTCTTTTCGAAAGCGACCATGGCGGCAAGGGGAAGCGAGGCACACTCAAGGCCGATAACGAAGAGGAGGAAGTGGCGGGCGGAGATCATCAGGTACATGCCGAAGAGGGTGACGAGCATGAGCGAGTAGAACTCACCGCGACGGATCACCTGCATCTCGTCGTTGGCCCATTTGGAGGCCTGAATCAGGACGATGAGCACGCCGATGTTGAGGATATTCTTGATGGTGAGCATGACCGGGTTGGTCACGTACATGCCACCGAAAGCAACTTCCTGTCCGGCGATGAAGGCGGGGCAGAAGCCACAGAGGGTGAAGATGGCGAAGAGCACAACGGTGAAGCCGCTGAGTCCGCGCTGGGTGCCCTTGGGCATAAACAGGTCATAGAGGAACACCAGGAGGAAGACGCCGAGCAGGGCGATCTCCTGTTTCATTGCAAGGAACTGTGAATAATCCATTGGTCTATGCAAAATTTATTTGAGCACCGCGAAGATGTCGGGGCTGAAGGTGAAGCGGATGAGGTTGGCGAAGAAGTTGGGGAAGCAACCGATGGCAGCCACACAGATGATGAGGGTGGCGGTGGAGGTGCGTTCCCACCAAGTGGCGTCGGTGAGCTGGAGGTGATGCTCGTCTTGAACCGGGCCGAAGAGGAGCTTGCCCACGACGCGGAGGATATAGACCGCGGTGATGACGATAGAGCAGCAGGCGATGATGGTGAACACCAGGCGGAGCGAACCTTCGCCCGCGAGGTAGTCGGCCATACCGGCCTTGAACGAACCTACGAAGATGGTCATCTCAGCCACGAAGCCGCTCAGGCCGGGGAGACCGAGAGAAGCCATACCGGCTATCACGTAGCAGACGGCGAGATAGGGGAGAATCTTCATGAGGCCACCCATGAGACGGATGTCGCGGGTGTGGGTGCGACCGTAGATCATACCGATGAGCGCGAAGAAGAGGGCAGTCATCAGACCGTGAGAGAGCATCTGCATGATGGCGCCGGTCATCGCGGTGGTGTTGAGCATGAGGATGGCGAAGAGCACCAGGCCGCAGTGGCTCACTGAAGAGTAGGCGTTGATATACTTGAGGTCGGTCTGCACGCAAGCGCTGAATGCACCGTAGACCACTGAGATGCCGGTGAGGATAAGGAATATCCAGGCGAGGTCTTCGGCAGCCTGAGGCATCAGGTAGATAGCCACGCGGAAGCAGCCGTAGCCGCCGAGCTTCATCAGCACACCTGCATGAAGCATCGACACTGCGGTGGGGGCCGATGCGTGACCGTCAGGGCTCCATGTGTGGAAGGGGAACATGGCGCCGAGCACTCCGAAGCCCACGAATGTCATCGGGAAGAGGAAATACTGCCAGCCCTTGTCGATGGAGGCGTTCTCGGCGATCTGGAGGAGATTCCAGGTGAGAGGCTCTCCGGCGGGAGCGGAGTGGTAGTAGATACCGATAAGGCCGAGCATCAGGAAGGCGGAGCCGCCCATCAGCATCAGGGTAAGCTTCATGGCCGAGTAGTTCTTGTTGCCGCTGCCCCACACACCGATAAGGAGATACATGGGGATGAGGGCGACCTCATAGAACATGAACATGGTGAAGAGGTCAATCGAGATGAAGAATCCGAACACACCTGTGGAGAGGAGTATCAGCCAGAGGAAGAAGTCTTTGGTGTGGGGCTCTATCTTCCATGAAGCGAAGCTGCCGGTGAGCAGGATGATGGAAGAGAGGATGAGCATGGCGATGGAGATACCGTCGACACCTACCGAGAGGTTGATGTTGAGAGGTGTGAACCAGCTCCATGAACCGGTATAGAGCATGGGGGCGTCGGCACCGGCGGCGCGGAGGCCGAGGTAGTCGACAAGCAGCCACACCGAGAGGGCGGTCAGGGCCAGGGAGCCGGTCACCGCAACGGCGCGAATCTGCTTAATATTTCGGCAGAGGGCAAGACCGCCAAGCATAAGCAGCGGTATCACCACGAAATAAATCAAAGGATTGGAAAACATAATTACTATACTTTTTCTTATTGCACCATTGTGTGTCAGTCTCTATCACATCAGGCAGATTGCCGTGATTGCGCCGAGCAGCAGTGCACCGGCAAGATAAAACCACACATACATCTGCACCTTGCCGCTCTGGAGTCCACGGATGGCATAGGAGGCCTTGTTGGTAATGGTTGCGAGGCCATCCATGGCGCCGTCGATGATGTGGCGGTCAAACCAGGCGATGGGGCGACAAACGCAGCCGAAGATAATCTTGTGGGTGATGAACATGTAGAGTTCGTCCCAGTAGAAGCGGTGGTAGCACCAGTCCCAGAGGCGAGGCAGCGCAGCGGCCATCTTGTCGGGGAGCGGATTTTCCTTGCGATACATCACGGTGGCTATCGCGATAGCGATAATGGCTACTGCGAGCGAAATGGCAGCCACGCTCCAGTCGAGATGCTGAAGATTGGTGAAGAAGCCCATCGAGTCATACATCGGCTCGCCGTTCCAGGTCACGAGATTGCCGAAAGGCACGAATCCGGCCACGCAGGAGATAGCAGCGAGGATGATGAGCGGGAGGGTCATGGTCATAGGCTGGTCATGGGGAGCATGATGGCCTTCGGGGATGCGGTGTTCCTTCCACCAGAAGATGAGGTAGTAGAGGCGGAACATATAGAAGGCGGTCAGACCGGCCACAACCGACATCCAGATATACCACACGATCGAATGGCCGAAGCAGGCGGTGAGAATCTCATCCTTCGAGAAGAATCCTGCGAAGGGGATGATACCGGCGATAGCCAGACAGCCGATGAGGAAGGTGATGTGGGTGATGGGCATGTATTTGCGCAGACCATGCATGGCGGTGTAGTCGTTGGAGCCGATAGCATGGATGAGCGCGCCGGCGCAGAGGAAGAGGAGCGCCTTGAACATAGCGTGGGTGAAGAGGTGGAACATACCGGCCATGTAACCGATACCGTGGTGGAATTCGGGACGGGCCACACCGAGCGACACCATCATAAACGCAATCTGCGAGATGGTGGAGAAGGCGAGCACGCGCTTGATGT
>CAZKRV010000029.1:0-15752 GCA_964555345.1 uncultured Bacteroides sp. | reverse complement strand
ATGTCGGCCTGAATGTCACCGGTGTGCCATTCGGGATGTGTCATGTCCGGGTCAGTTGCGGCGATATATGCAGGAAATCCGGCCTGTACTTCAGGATCGGCGGCTGCAGCTCGTGCATAATATCCGCCTGCGTCCTTATAGTGGTAGCGGCGGTCGGAGCGGGTCACGTTGGTGATGTTCCAGAAAGCGTTGGCTCCGGCGGCATCTTGGAGCGGACCGCGTGACAGGGCATAGGTGTAGCGCAGCGGATATTGTTGTCCGTCGGTCGATACCTCTTTCGATGTGTATTGTCCGGTGAAGGCGCCGTTGGCAAAGATTGCGGGGTTGAGCCCGTTGGGGAGTAGTCCGTCTTCATCTTCGGCACGATACTGAGCGAGTATGTCGGCATCGTCAATCGCATCAATCAGTCCGGTACCGTAGATGCCTATTGTGCTTTCGAGTCTTACTTCGTAGTCTCCCATCTGTTCGGCTGTCAGCTCGCCGCGGCGGAAAGCATAGACAGCATTGGCTTCCATGGTCACTTCGGGGTAACGTAGCGAGTAAGTCTCTCCATCAGGGAACTTATTGCCGAAGCGGTCGGTGTATTCATGCCATGAGATCTTGACTTTAGTTTCGTCAAGCGGGGCCTTGAATGGAGCCACAGCGTGACCCTGAGGCATGCCGGCGAGCCAGTTGACATAACCTTGTGTGGTAGGATTATAGACCACCAGCAGGTAGCCGTTGCCGGTTTCGTTGGTGCGGAAGGAACCGTCAGGTTGAGACTTGCCGTGCCCATAGCCGGGGTGGCAGTGCATACATGAAGACCGCACGTATGTAGGACCGAGTCCTGAGCGCACACCGTCGTTATTGCTTACATAGTTTTTTTCAAAAAGTTGCTCGCCACGCTTGAATGAAGCGAGAAATCCGCCGCGCTCCACAGCTTTGGTCGGCTGCTCAAATGCTGCGGAGGTGGTGATGAACGAGGTGCCGAGTTCGCCACCGGTATAATACCAGTCAGGCAGTTCGGATACTTCGGGTTTTGAGGTCTTGTCGGTTTCGTTATTGTCATCATCGGCACAAGCGGCCAGGGCTACGAGAGCCATGGCCGACATGCCGATAAACAGGTGTCTGCTTATCATCATTGCGGTAGTGATAGTAAAAGGATTAGTTCTTCTGGATCAGTTCGATTACTTCGTCAAATACGTCAACTACGTGGTTGCAGGCATCGACTGCCGCAAAGTTGATCTGGTGCATGGCGCTCTGCTGCGAGGTCGATGCAAAGGGTTCGCGCATCTGTGCGATGGCAGCTATGGCACCGTCGATGGCAGCAACAACGCGCTGATTGAGTTCGGGATCTATTGAGGCTACATAGGCGCTCAGCGTGTGGGTTGACGGCCTGATGTAGAGTTCGGTCTCAGCGCCATATGGCGAGTATCCGCAGTAGGCGTGGCGCACTGAGCGGAGATTGTCGATGAAATCTGTGATAGAGTTTAGCGCGTAAGGCGATTCAATATAGTCAGGATCTGCTTCGAGACCGGAGCCGACAGGGTTACCTATCTTTTGGTTACCCACTTCGTCGGCAATGTCTTGAGCTCCGATAATGATCTCTTGTACTGCAGAGGCATAGTTCACGTAGATGGATCCGGCCGATCCGGCGTGCTTCATATAGTAGCCGTAGTTTGAGCTGTAGCCAAGTTCGGCATCATCGAGTATTTCCAGCTTGTCGGCATCGACGGTTCCATCGTCGGCCCACGAAGCTTCAAGGCGCAGGCAGCAGTTGCGCAGGTCGTCGGCCACAGCGGCCAGATAATACAGTTCATTTTGTGTGAACTTCGACACGGGGCGTGGAGATGTGGTGACGGCGCTGTTATCGGCAGGTTCAAAGAGCATATACTCTATTGCGTGGAACCCGAGCAGCCCTTGTCCGAGCGATGAGCCGACATACTCTCCGGCTTTGTCGGGATCAGACATCTGAGCCATTTGTCCCTGATTGGCAAGCATACTCTCCATTGCTGCTTTGTCGAGTGGCCAGGTGTCGATATGTGGGTCAATGGCATATACGTCTGCGGGGCCGAAGAGCCATGCTTCGCTCAACTCCCAGTAGCGGCGTGCCTCGATCCACTCCTTTCCGGCTTTTGTAATGATTTCAGGAGTCAGGGCATCCACGCCACCGTCACACATGCTACGGCATGTCTTAGCCAGCTTCACCGCCGCATCGGCCAGACCACGATAAGTGGGTACTACGGAATTGTTGACGTAATCCTCGACTATCGGTTTGAGTGCTTCTTCTTGTGCGTCCTTGATTTTGTTATCGACAGGTTCGTCATCGGAAGAACAGGCCGTGATGGCTGCTGCGGCGATCATCACCGCGGAAAATCTGTAAAAATGCTTCAACATAATTATTTTTGAGTATATGAAGGTTTATTTTTTTCGTGTAAAGAATCCGGCATATGCAATGCCGATCGACACTGCAGGCTCATTGTTGTAGGGCGAGCGCATCAGTCCGCATGAATATTCTCCTTTGACCACGATCTGCGGAATAGGATAGTAGTTTACCCCGGCAGCCACGCGGTTGCGGCCACACCAGTCATAGCGGAGCACACCTCCGGAAGTTTTCATCATGGAGTCATAATAGTCATAGCGGCCGAATACATAAAGCTTTTGGCGGTCTATCTTCATCGGTCGGAATATGTCATAGCCGGCTTCGATGCCTACGGATATGGCATCGGACGCTACATTGGTTTTGGGCGACGGCGAGTCAGACCTCATCTTTTTGTTATATGCGGTGATACGGTCTGAGTCCGACAGGTGGCCGTAGATCATTCCGCCGCGCACTATCAGCCCATAGCCTGAATAGTCGAAGTCGAAGGCCCCGATGCTAAGTGTGCCTTTCTCGTCTTTCCAGTTTTCATTTGGGTGTGACAGCGTGTTGCTGAACGTGTTGCCTATGTATCCGCTCAGTCCCAAACGCAGTCCTTTGACAGAATAGTTGTCGATACGCGCTGCTCCGGCCAGTGCGTTGGCAATCTTGAACTCATATGGCGACCCGGTGCCTCCGGCCACCCATGTGTCGCGGCCGAAGCGGTCGGAGTCAAGGCCCGGCATCACCATGGCCTCATAGCGCCACTGGCCTGCACGCCCCCAGAAGGTGAGTCCGGTTTCGTGCCAGGTGCAGGGTATGATCGTGGCATCACCGACGGGGCGGTAGACACCGAAAAATTCAGTCGGCATATGGGCGCGGTTTGTTGAGCCGACGGGCACTACCATGTGTCCGGCCCTGATGTTGGCAGCCTTTGAAAAGCTTTTCTGGAGCCAGAACTGTTCCAGCGCCACTTCGCCTCCACGCTCTATCTCCGATTCATATTCACCGCCTTCATCGTCTTCCATTTCTACGGCGCCTTCAATCCCGCCATGTTCAAACTCGATCTCCGTGCCCATCGACCAGCCGCGACCAAAATCATAGCCCAAATAGATCACCACGTGTGGCAGGTCTACTCGTGAATGAGTATCGGACTTGAAGTTCTGCGGATTTTTATAGCGGTTCCATGCGTCGGAAAAGAAGTTGTAGGAATAGACGGCCTCACCATAGCCGCCAACTGTGAGCTGACCTGAAGCTGTCATTGTGGCGGCGGCAGCCATTAGCAATGATGAAGATATTCGGCAAAGATTTTTCATATAGATGCAGTAATGATTGGTTTTTACGGCTGCAAAATTACCGACTCTTTGCCGACCCCGAAATACTCAAAAATAGGATAAATGATTGTCCTGTGGAGAATACTACTCCTTATTATAGTATGCTGAAAAATAGAGCGGGAGCGGTTTTAGGCCGCTCCCGCTCCGGGGATTATTATGATTGTGTAGGGTGTGATCAGTTGCGTGCTTCGGCATCGGGATCGGCATACTGGCGCTGAGCCTTGACCAGACGCTCTTTCATTTCGGCAGTGATCTCTTCCATGCCGGGTTTGCCGTAGAGATTGTTCATTTCGTGCGGATCTTCCTGAAGGTCATATAGCTCCCAGGTGTCGATGTCGTTGTAGAAGTGGATGAGCTTGTAGCGGTCGGTTGCCACTCCGTAGTGACGCTTCACGGCATGTTCGGCAGGATATTCATGATAGTGATAGTAAAGCTGGTCACGCCAGTCGGCGGGATGCTCGCCGCGCAGCAGCGGCATCAGCGATTCGCCCTGTATGTCGGCCGGCACTTCCACTCCGGCTATTTCGAGGAATGTAGGGGCATAGTCAATGTTCTGCACCATCTCGGTGATGTCGCCGCGGCGGTCAAAGCCCTTGGGCAGACGCATGACCAGAGGAGTGGCAAATGATTCCTGATACATGAAGCGCTTGTCGAACCAGCCGTGTTCGCCCATGTAGAAACCCTGGTCAGAGGTGTAAACCACCAGAGTATTGTCAAGCAGGTCGTTTTCTTCCAGATAGTCGAGCACGCGGCCTACGTTGTCATCAAGGCTCTTGAGCACCTTCATGTAGTCACGCATATAGCGCTGGTATTTCCATTCGGCAAGTTCGCGGCCCTGAAGATTAGCGGCGAAGAACTCATCGCGGATAGGCTGATAGAAAGCCTCGAACTTGGCGCGCTGTGCGGAATCCATACGGTTCACAAAGCTGAGATAGGTGGGCTTGAGGTATGAATCTTTGTCCTCGCGGTCCATCTTGAGGTCATAGATCAGGTCCATGTGGTCAGCAATGCGCATCTCTGCGGTAGAGGCTGCCTCGCGTCCGGCATAGTCATCGAAGAAGTTGTCGGGCAGGGGGAACACCTTGTCCTCATAGAGTGCCAGGTTTGCGGTGTCAGGAAGCCAGTTGCGATGCTGGGCTTTGTGATGGATCAGTATGCAGAAAGGCTTGGACTTGTCGCGCTGGTTTTCCATCCAGTCGATCGACTTGTCGGTGATGATGTCGGTGAGATAACCATGTTCAGTGATGGTGTCATTGTCCATGGTGATGAAGCGGGGATTGTAATAGTCGCCCTGACCGGGTACGATTTCCCATTTGTCGAATCCTTGAGGCAGGCTTTCAAGATGCCATTTGCCGATGACTGCAGTCTGGTAGCCGGCTTGTTGCAGATATTTGGGGAATGTAGGCTGGTCGCCGTTGAACACGGAGTGCTCATTGTCGGTAAAGCCGTTGATATGGCTATGCTTGCCGGTGAGCATACAGGCGCGCGAGGGGCCGGAGAGCGAATTGGCCACGAAGCTGTTGGTGAACCTGACGCCGTCGGCGGCTATACGGTCAAGATTGGGTGTCTCGGCATAGCGGGTATCATAGCAACTCATCATCTGGGCCGTGTGGTCATCGGTCATTATGTAGACGATATTGAGTGGCTTTTCCGATTCGGAGGCCGAGGCTTTGGCGCATGATGAATTCAGGGCCGGTACTGCGGCCACGGCAGCCAGTGCGGCGGCCGATGAGAAAATGATAGGTTTTTTCATTATTTATCGGTACTGTCTTCGATTGTTACGATCTCGTAGTCGTTGCCCTCCTCAAGGTCCGGTGAGGTGAAGTAGAAGGTGGCGGGGCTTACAGCCACGGGCCACTTGAAGGTGGCATAGACTTTTGTGTCTTCCGGATTGGTAGTCACCAGCACGATCCTGGTGGGAGCCTTCACGTCAAGTCCTGACTCCTGATAACTGTTGAGACCTGATGCCTTGGGCGTTGACAGCGTAGCGCCGCCAGCAATGAAGGTGCCTTCCACTATCTCGGCCGCGGTTGTGGTGCGCCAGGCGTCGGCCACGCCGAATGTGTAGACAATGCCATGCTGCTGTGAGGCGATGCCGTTGACTTCCACGCCGATTGAGCCGCTGCCGATGGCCGATACGTTGAGAGTGCCGCCGAGCACACTGAGGTTGGAGTCGGTCTTCACACCCTTCGGAGTCGAAGAGTCGTTGGAATCTTCAAGGCGGTCGCCGGCACAGGCAATGGTAGTGGTGGCGCCGCTCACTATGATGGCTCCGGTGGCGTTGATGCCCTTGCCGCCATGGCCGGTAGCGGTCATGGTGTGTGATCCGGAGCGGATTATCACGTCGGCTCCACCCTTGATGCAGGCTGCCGAACTGAGGGTGTTGTCATCAGGATCAATGGCCGGATCGCCGGAGCAGTTCAGATCCAGAGTGCCACCCTGTATGTCAATCAGCAGGTCAGACTTCAATACCTTGCCGGCGGGAGCCGAGGTGTTGGCATAGATATATCCGCCGCGCATGATGATGCCGTAGCCGGTGGTGTTGCCGCCCTTGGCGCTGATAGCATTTTTGGCTGCGTCATTAACCACAATGGTAACTCCGGGGCGTATCATCAGGTAGCCGTCTGTAGCCAGGCCGTGGCGTTGGCGTCCGGTGATGTGGAGCACCCCGCTGCCGCTCATGATCACGTGGCCTTCTGCGAAGAAGCAGCCTTTGCGGTCTTCATCAGCCGATGCGGCAGGTGCATATTCCGGTGCATCTTCAAGATAGGAGTCGCCCTCGAGGTTCAAGAACACTCGCTTCTTGTTCTGGTCATTGATGGCTGGGCCGCGGCTGCTTTTCAGATTCAGAGCGCTGAGTGTGAGCATATGGCGCTTCTCACCGGTGATGCGCAGCGAACCATCGGCAGACTCGCCTGTGGCTATCACGCGGGCCTTGACTCCACCAAGACTGAGATTGACGTGTGCTCCATCTGTGGTGAATCTCACCGGAGATTTGTGGCCTGTTACTGTGGCAGTCGTTCCTGTGTAGGTCACAGTAACTACTTGTTCCCATTGATTGTTTTCCCAATAAGAGTCTTCATCGGCCGGATCGGTCACATCAGCAGCGATATCATCAGCCACCGTGCCGTCCCATTCAGCTATGCGGTAGCGGAAGTCAGGTGTCTGTCCGGGCTGATATTCCGGCTGTTCTGGCTCTATTGGCTCGATCGGGTCGATCGGTTTTGACGGATTCGCATCGTCGTTGGAGCAGGCGGTCATTGCGGCCGCGGCGGCGGCGATAAGTGCCCACCGTGAAATCTGTTTCATCATGTGAGGATTGGTTGGGTAAGATTATTTAGAAGAGATGGATCTGGTATCAGCTGATTCGGAAATCGTCGGCAGCACTCCATGCCGGCATTCGTCGCCGTGAGCGCTCGAGCGCCTCGTGGTCGGCTGTGGCATAGACCGGAGCCGTAGGGTCCGACTTGTCGGAGCGGGCCACTATGCGGCCTTCGTGGTCCACTATGACGGTTACACCGTCGTAGCAGCCATAGTCATCAGTGCCGGAGCAGTCTGCTCCTACAAACCAGGCCTGATTCTCAATGGCGCGTCCGATGAGAAGGTGGTGAAACGCATATTCACGTGCTTGAGGCCAGTTAGAAGGTAGCAGCACCATATCATATGCCAGCGACCGGTTGCGGCACCATACGGGAAAGCGCAGGTCGTAGCACACGGCCAACGCTATGTTCCACCCGCGATACCTTATCACCGGCATCGGCCGGTTGCCGGCCGTCAGATGGGTGGCTTCAGGGCTTAGTGAAAAAAGATGGCGTTTGTCGTAGAAGGTTGCGTCGCCCGACGGTTCGATGAAGAAGGCCCGGTTGAAGATCGCGGTATCGTCGCCTTCACCTTGGCGGGCAAGAAATGATCCGGCCACCGCGATGCGCTTCTCGCGTGCCAGCCGGGTCATCAGCTGCATGGCTTCGCCGTCGGTCGGCTCAGCCTCGCTGCGCAGCACTTCAGGATCCGGTATGAATCCGGTTGAAAATAGTTCAGGAAACACCACCACGTCGGTGCCGGGTCTGACGGAGTTCATGGCGCGTTCGGCTGCAGCATAGTTAGCGCGGCGGTCAGCCCATTTTATGGCCAGGGGCACTGCGGCGACGGTGAGCGGACTGTTTATCATTTGTCGGCAGTGGTGAATTTGTGAGGATAGATGGCTGTGAACTGCGAGTAGTATTGTTTGATGGCGCGTAGGTCGGCTTGAATATTACCTGTCGGTTCGAACTGCTCGGTCAGTCTCACTGTGCGTGTGCCGGCATCGATCACCGCAAGCAGCAACGGCACACCCGCCTCGCTGGCCACGCGGAGGAATCCGGTGTGCCAGCGGGTGGTGCGGCTCCGCGTGCCTTCGGCGGCGAAAGCCAGAGTCAGGCGCGGTTCGATGGCGAAGCGTTCGACAAGCTGATCGGTCAGTGACGTATGGCGCGAACGGTCTACGGGTACTCCGCCGATAGCTTTGAGTATTGGGCCCAACGGCCAGAAAAACCATGATTTCTTCATTAGAAATCCGGCTTTGCGGCCTATTGACAAATAAGCCAGTTCACAAAGGAAAAAGTCGAGATTGCTGGTGTGAGGTGCCACGCAGATCACAGCTTTCGGATAGTCCGGTACAGACACTTCGACTTTCCATCGGGCCATGCGCAAGAGCAGGCGGCTCAGTCCCATGAAGGTACGGATCAGTCCTCCTTAGCCAGGCCGGCGAGCTGGTTCATGCGGTGCACGATCTCGCTGAGTGCGCTGTTGAATTCTTCGTGGAGTTTGCCGAAAGCTGCGCGATAATATGCGCTGCGGGCCTTGAGATATTCGTGGCGGTTGGCGAAGTCACGCTGGCTCTTGTCAAAGCTGAAGCTAACCTTGTCGAGGGTAGATTCCTGAAGTACGGCGATGTCGATGACCAACTGGCCGGCTTCGTCCTGCTTATCGGCAGGCACGATCTCACCGATGAGCAGGCATTCGCCCACCAGATCGCCACACACATATTTTATCTGTTTTTTCAGGTCACGCTTACTTTTCATAATAGTGTCAGTTGAATTTGGTTTTCAGTTTTTGGTTGATACTTAAACAACACAAAAGTACGTATTATTTCCCGAATATGTCCCACCCGACCACAGTTTTTTTGTTTATTTAAGAAATTAAGCGGCTACTCCACGGATTATTCGGAAAAATTTCTGTAACTTTGCAGGCAAAATCTCAAACCATCTTATTGCAACTATATGAAAAAGAGTGCCCTTCAGCAAGCGCGCGCAACTTATCAGCCCAAACTCCCCTACGCCCTCACCGGTGCAGTTAAAATGGTGGAAGGAAAACCCACCCAGTCGGTAGCCAATCAGGAAGAAATCAAAGCCCTCTTCCCCTGCACCTATGGCCTCCCCGAAATTACTTTTGAAAAAACCGCTCCCACCGTGGGCAAGCCCGTTAACGTCGGCGTGATCCTCTCCGGCGGTCAGGCTCCCGGCGGACACAACGTGATCTGCGGTCTTTTCGACGGCATAAAGAAGATCAATAAAGACAGCCGCCTCTATGGCTTCCTGATGGGCCCCGGTGGTTTTGTTGACCATCAGTATATCGAACTCACCGCTGACATTATCGACGAGTATCGTAATACCGGTGGCTTCGACATCATCGGTTCCGGCCGCACCAACCTCGAAACCAAAGAGCAGTTTGACAAGGGTCTTGAGATCCTCAAGCAGCTCGATATCACCGCCCTCGTGATCATCGGTGGTGACGACTCAAACACTAACGCCGCCATTCTCGCCGAATATTATAAGGCCAACAATGCCGGTGTGCAGGTGATCGGCTGCCCCAAGACCATTGATGGTGACCTCAAGAACAACCTTATTGAGACCTCTTTCGGTTTCGATACCGCCACCAAGGTATATTCCGAAGTGATCGGCAACATTCAGCGCGACTGCAACTCCGCTAAGAAATACTGGCACTTCATCAAGCTGATGGGTCGCTCGGCCAGCCACATCGCCCTTGAGTGCGCCCTTCAGGTGCAGCCTAACATCTGCATCATCTCTGAGGAAGTCGAGGCCAAGAACATGACTCTTCAGGACATTGTCAACCATATCGCTGACACCGTAGCCGCCCGTGCGGCCAAGGGTCTCAACTTCGGTACCGTTCTCATTCCCGAAGGTCTCATTGAGTTCATTCCCGCAATGAAGCGCCTGATCGCCGAACTTAACGATCTGCTCGCCCACAATGCCGAAGAGTTTGCTGCCATCACCGATGCTGATGCCCAGCGCCAGTACATCATCGATCATCTCTCGGCTGAAAACGCCGCCATCTATGCCGCTCTGCCCAAAGGCGTGGCCCGTCAGCTCTCGCTTGACCGCGACCCGCATGGCAACGTGCAGGTATCGCTCATCGAAACCGAAAAGCTGCTCGGCGAAATGGTCGGCAAGCGTCTGGCCGAACTTAAGGCTGAAGGCAAATATACCGGCAAATTCGGTACTCAGTATCACTTCTTTGGCTACGAAGGCCGTTGCGCCGACCCCTCTAACTTCGACGCTGACTACTGTTACGCTCTCGGTTACAATGCCGCCATGCTTATCAACTCCGGTGTGACCGGCTATATGAGCTCCGTTCGCAATCTTGTGGCTCCCTCCGTGCAGTGGCTCGCCGGTGGTATACCCATCACCATGATGATGAACATGGAGCGTCGCCACGGCGAAATGAAGCCCGTTATCCAGAAGGCACTCGTTGACCTCAACGGCACTCCCTTCCAGCGCTTCGCCGCAAAGCGTGACCACTGGGCTCTCGAAACCTGCTACATGTATCCCGGCCCCATTCAGTACTTCGGCCCATCCGAAGTCTGCGACCAGTGCACCGCTACCCTGCGCTACGAGCACCTCGACAAGTAATAGCCTCTACGTTTCAACTCTGATATAAACAGCAGAGGGTGCAGCCATCGGCCGCGCCCTCTGCCCATTTTATACCTCATGATAAACTTTTTCTGAGAGTATGATGTTATGCTATTAAATAACACAAACATCTATTCAACTTAAACTTACTCTCTTATGAAAAAGTTTTTTATCGCATTAGCCCTCACGTTGGGGATCGGTGCAGCCGCATCGGCTCAGGAAGTCACCGTCAGCTACGGTGCCTACACTCAAATGGACGCTATCAACTGCCACAAAGGTTTTTCTGATGTCAACAAAGCCTGGGGCAGCATCAACCTCGGCCTCTACTTGCCCGTAGCCAAGGGTATATCAGTAGGTCCCAGTTACTCTTTCTCAAGTGCACATACCAAGTCGTTTGACATGCCTGTGTATGTTGGCAACAACTACTACGGCACTGAATCTTTCCATAATTCCGTGGGTTACCATACCATCATGCTCAATGTGAAGGTGGACTATTTCCAGAACAGCATTGTAAAGCTCTACGGCCATGCCGGTGTGGGTGCCGTGATCTCACACATGATGCCTAAGTTTGGCGATAGCTACAACAAGGGTTACTTCGCAGGCCAGATTTCGCCTATCGGTGCCGAAGTGGGCGTGATACCTCACATGTCGATATTCGGTGAACTCGGCTTCGGCGCACAGGGCTTGATTCAGGTCGGTGCCAAATATCAGTTCTAATAAAGCGACAGACATCATATAAACACAAACAATTGACTGATCGTCCGGATTTATGCAAAGATCCGGACGATTTTTGTGCGCATATGGCTGATTTACTGCTTGATGTGAAAAACTGAAGATTTTGGAACCGACTTTACGGGATTTTGCGTAACTTTGTCACTTCAAATCAACTATGCATTTTTGAGATGGAAATAAAGATTAAAAAGGGCTTGGATATTAATTTGCAGGGTGCGGCTCCGCACCCTGCCGATATCGGCAAGCTGCAGCGGGTGCGTCCCGGATGCGTGGCCATATGCCCCGATGATTTCCCCGGATTCGTGGCTAAGGCCGCTGTGAAAGAGGGCGATGCCGTCAAGGCTGGAGATCCGCTCTTCTTCGACAAATTGCACCCCGAAGTGAAACTCGTAAGCCCGGTGGACGGCACCGTACGCGCAGTTGTGCGTGGCGAGCGCCGCAGACTCGAACGCATTGAGGTGACTCCTGCCGCTGATGCTGCAGAGTCTATAAAAATAGCCATGGAGGCCGACTTCACGCTCAATCTTCAGCGTAGCGGCCTTTGGTGCATGATGCGCCAGCGCCCCTACGACGTAGTGCCAGTGCCGGGAGTTACTCCCCGCGACATCTTTGTGACGGCATTTGACTCGTCGCCGCTCGCTCCTCATCTGGAATATGCCGTGGCCGACGGTGCCACCGAATTGGCTGCCGGCGTGGCCGCCATGAGCCGCCTGACCTCCGGTCGCGTCTATATCTGCGTGCCCGAAGGCACCCCGCTCAGTCCGGTGCCTGGAGCTGAGTGGGTCACCGTCAGCGGTCCGCACCCGAGCGGTAACGTCGGCCCGCAGATCGCCGCAATAGCCCCTGTCAATAAGGGTGAGACCGTCTGGACCCTCGATATAGTGACATTGCGTAAGATCGGGCAGCTCGCTCTCAACGGCCAAGTCAGTGCTGCCGACATGATTACCGTGGCCGGTCCTGAAGTGGCCGAACCTGCCTATCTGCTCACCGTGGCCGGTGCCGACATGAAGTCGCTTCTTGATGGACGGCTCCGGGATGCTGACGGCACTCTGCGTGTGATCAGCGGATCGGTGCTCACCGGAGTCAGCGTCGGTGCTGACGGATTCCTGCGCTATCCATACCGTCAGGTGTCGGTCATCAGTGAGGGTGACCATGCTGATGAGTTCATGGGCTGGGCCTCGCCTGGGGCCTCGAAACTCAGCACCAAGCGCAGCATACTCGGCCACTTCCTCCGCGGCCGCAAGTTTGCTCCTGATGCCCGCATCAACGGCGGCCACAGGGCCATGATCCTCTCCGGCGAATATGACAAGGTGTTGCCAATGGACATCATGGGCGAATATCTGATCAAGGCCATAATGGCGCGTGACGTGGAACGCATGGAGCAACTCGGCATCTATGAAGTGGCTCCCGAGGATTTCGCTCTGCCTGAATTTGTCGACACTTCTAAGCACCCGTTGCAGCAGATCGTGCGTGACGGTCTTGACTTCATGCGCTCCGAAGTAGAATAAAACTCTTCCTCACAAAAACACATCAAATACTGATATATGAAAGGACTGAAAAAACAACTCGAGCGCATAAAGCCCCACTTCATGCCGGGCGGAAAGCTCTCGGCGCTTCAGTCGGTCTATGACGGGTTTGAGACCTTCCTGTTCACTCCAAACGAGACGGCGGGAGCCAAGGGTGCGCAGATCCGTGATGCCAATGACTCGAAGCGCACCATGATCATAGTGGTGATGGCGCTGCTCCCATGTTTCCTTTTCGGCATGTACAATACGGGCTATCAGCATTGGCTCTCCACCGGGGCTTCGGTTTTCCCGTTCTGGCAACTGATGCTATATGGTTTCCTTGCGGTGCTGCCCCGCGTGGTGGTGAGCTATGTGGTGGGCCTCGGCATCGAATTCATAGTGGCTCAGTGGCGTAAAGAGGAGATTCAGGAAGGCTTTTTGGTCACCGGTATACTCATTCCGATGATATGCCCGATTGACACACCCCTCTGGATGCTCGCCGTAGCCACTGCGTTTTCGGTTATATTCGTCAAGGAAGTGTTTGGCGGTACGGGCTACAATGTTCTCAACGTGGCGCTTGTCACCCGTGCATTCCTCTTCTTCGCTTATCCTAAGCAGATGAGTGGCGACGACGTGTTTGTGGCCACTCAGCCTGTGTTTGGAATTGGTGGCGAGGCTGCCGACGGATTCACCGGCGCCACACCTCTGGGCGAGATAGCCGTGGCCACCTCTCCCGAACAGGTTCACCAGATCACGGCCGACTGGTGGCAGGCCTTTGTCGGTCTGATCCCCGGATCGTTTGGCGAGACATCGACCCTCTGCATCATTATTGGAGCCTTGATTCTCCTCTTCACCGGCATGGCCAGCTGGAAGATCATGCTCTCGGCCTTGGCCGGAGGCCTGGCTATGGGAGCCGTGGCCCATACTTTCGCTTCGGCCACTTTCCCCGCTAGCTATCTTACCGCGGCTGATCAGCTGCTCTATGGCGGCTTTGCTTTCGCTATCGTCTTTATGGCTACCGACCCTGTAACTGCCGCCCGCACCGAAACCGGTAAGTGGATCTATGGCTTCCTGGTAGGCGTGATGGCCATACTGATCCGAGTCTATAACAGCGGCTATCCCGAAGGCGCCATGCTCGCCGTGCTGCTGATGAATGTGTTTGCTCCGCTCATTGACTACTGTGTGGTGCAGGCCAATGTGTCACGCCGACTCCGTCGCGTCAAAACTCCCGCACGCTCATGAAGATCAATAAGCAAAGCAATCTTTACACCATTATATATATAGTGGTGCTGGTGGTGGTGGTAGGCTGTGCGCTCGCCTTCACATCACTCTCGCTGCGCGATAAGCAGCAGGCCAATGTGCTGGCCGACACCATGGGTCAGATTTTGAAATCGGTCCATGTGACCCCCGATGCCGATGTGGCCACTCAGTTCCATTCGCTCATTGTGGCTGAGCCGATCGTCAATTCCGATGGCGATATGGTTGAGCCTGACGGAGCACTCTCGGTCAATGTGGCTGAACAGATACGCAAGCCGGCGTCCGAGCGTAAGCTGCCCGTATATGTGTGTCAGCTTCCCGACGGCTCTACCAAATACATTGTCAGCTGCTATGGCGCTGGACTTTGGGGACCGATCTGGGGCTATGTGGCTTTCGATGCCGATGGTTCCACCATCTATGGCGCATATTTCAATCATCAGGGCGAGACACCCGGACTTGGAGCCGAAATCGAGAAGCCGGCTTTTGCCGATCAGTTTGACGGAAAGACGGTTGTGGCCGCCGATGGCTCGTTTGTGCCGGTTGATGTGGTCAAGGCCGGCCAGAAGCCTCTCGATCCCCGCTGTGATTATGTCGACGCAGTGTCGGGTGGCACTATCACCAGCAAGGGTGTGGCCGCTATGCTTGACAACTGCCTGGCTCCATATGCCGCCTATCTTCGCAACCTTCATGACAGCAACGACTAAACTCTTGTGTTATGGCTGAAAAAATCAAAAATTCCCGGGTTTTTCTTAACCCGTTTTCAAAAGATAATCCTGTGATAGTGCAGGTGCTTGGCATCTGTTCCGTGCTTGCCGTGACCGCAAAGCTGGCTCCGGCCATGGTCATGGGAGTGAGCGTGATAGCAGTGCTTGCTTTCAGCAATGTGATCATCTCGCTGCTGCGCAACACCATTCCTACAAATATCCGTATCATCGTGCAGCTTGTGGTGGTGGCCGGACTCGTGGTCATCGTGAGCCAGTTGCTTAAAGCCTATGCCTATTCGGTGAGCGTCCAGCTCTCCGTGTTTATCGGACTGATCATCACCAACTGCATACTGATGGGGCGCCTCGAGGCTTTCGCTCTCGGCAATAAACCCTGGCCTTCGTTTCTCGACGGCGTTGGCAATGGCATTGGCTATGCCATGATCCTGATCATTGTGGCATTCTTCCGCGAACTGCTTGGCTCCGGAACCCTGCTCGGCTATCAGGTGGTGCCCGATAGTTTCTATCAATTGGGCTATGTCAACAACGGCCTGATGATTCTTCCCCCGATGGCACTGATAGTCGTGGCCTGCATCATATGGGTGCACAGAGCTCTCAATAAGGACCTTCAGGAAAACTAACACTCCCCACGAATATGGAAAATCTGAATCTCTTTATCCGGTCGATCTTCATCGACAATATGATATTCGCCTACTTTCTGGGCATGTGTTCGTTTTTGGCCGTGTCCAAAAATGTGAAGACCGCTTTCGGACTCGGTGTGGCAGTAACATTCATGCTGGTCATCACCCTGCCGATCAACTACCTGCTAGAAACCTATGTGCTCAAGGCCGGAGCACTTGCGGGGCTTGGTCCGGAATATGCCGGAGTAGACCTCAGCTTCCTCTCGCTCATCATGTTTATGGCCGTGATTGCGTCGATGACCCTGCTTGTGGAGATGGCTGTGGAGAGGTATGCTC
>CAZKRV010000028.1:4870-16026 GCA_964555345.1 uncultured Bacteroides sp. | reverse complement strand
CTTTCCATACATGATTTTTATTATACACCTACACGCCGGAATATGCTTAACTACACCATATTATTGACGTGGCGCTTGGCAAAGCAAGTCCGTCAGTCAAATCCTACGGCCAGGAGGAGCTTGAGCAATTCGGTAGTCTCGCCGGTTCCGACGAGCGCACGCTGAACGCCGTGATCCGTCAGGCCATAATCGCCGGTTATCTGCTGCGCGATATCGAAAACTACGGCATCATCAAGGTGACACCGGCCGGTGCTGATTTCTTAAAGAAACCGAAATCATTTAAAGTCGTTGAAGACACTGATTTCAGTTCAGAGGAAGAGGAAGTGCCAGTCAAGGGTGGGGCCACATGTGCCGTCGATCCCGAACTGTATTCGATACTCAAGGACCTGCGCAAGAAAGTGGCGAAACGTAACAATGTGCCTCCCTATGTCATATTTCAAGATCCGTCGCTCGAGGCCATGGCCACGACCTATCCCGTGACAATGGAGGAACTTGCCAATATCACCGGCGTTGGTCAAGGTAAGGCTAAACGTTACGGCGAGGAATTCCTAAACGTGATCCGTACACACGTGGAGGAAAACGAAATCGAACGCCCCGAGGATCTGCGTGTGCGCTCCGTGCCCAATAAAAGCAAACTGAAGATTGCCATTATCCAGGGCATAGACCGCAAGATCGCGCTTGACGAACTGGCTGCATCGAAGGATCTGGAATTTATGGAACTGCTCGATGAGATTGATGCCATCGTATATTCCGGAACTAAAATCAATATCGACTACTTCATTGATCAGGTCGTGGACCGCGACATTCAGGAGGAACTTTTCGATTATTTCCGCGAAAGCGAGAAGGGCGACATCGAGACGGCCATTAACGAACTTGGTGCCGACTACAGTGAAGAGGAAATCCGTCTGGTGCGCATAAAGTTCATGAGCGAACTTGGCAACTGACATCGTCGTTAATAACCTTCAACATCATTAGCATAAAGCCCATGAGTGAGCCGATTATTTCATATTCCGACGTAGAGATACTCCGCAAGGAACTTGTGGTGCTTAAGCACGTCAATTTCGAACTTGCCGATGGAGAATTCGTCTACTTCATCGGCAAGGTGGGTAGCGGCAAGTCGAGCCTGCTCAAATCCATGTATGCCGAAGTGCCGGTTGCGTCCGGATCGGCCAGGGTATTTGACTTCGACATGACCACACTGAAACCGAAACACGTGCACTTGTTGCGCAGGCAGATCGGCATAGTCTTTCAGGATTTCCAGCTACTGATGGACCGGTCGGTCGAAGCCAATCTTGAATTCGTGCTTCACGCTACCGGCTGGAAGGACAAGGCGGAAAAGAAAGCCCGCATAGAGCGCGTGCTCACTCAGGTAGGTATGCTCAATAAGGCGTATAAGATGCCTCATGAACTTTCGGGCGGTGAACAGCAGCGTATAGCCATAGCCCGGGCGCTGCTAAATGAACCGAAGTTGATCCTTGCCGACGAGCCTACCGGCAATCTTGACCCTGACACGGCAAACAATATCGTGGGAATGCTCCATGAGATTGCTGAAAGGGGCACTGCCGTGATCATGGCAACACATAACCTCGCGTTTACAAAAGAGATGCCGGCCAGAGTGCTTCGTTGCGAAAACAAGTTGCTCACACCGGTGGAAGATTACGATAATTCACAAAATAACCAATAAGTTACAATTCCTAAAATGAAAGTCTTGAAATTTGGCGGTACTTCGGTAGGATCCTCCGCACGCATAAAGGAAGTGGCCAAACTCGTAACTGAGAGAGGCAAAAATATAATAGTGCTTTCGGCTATGTCAGGCACCACAAATACTCTTGTCGAGATCTCTGATTATCTCTATAAGAAAAATGTGGACGGAGCCAAAGAGATTGTCAATCTCTTGGAAAGCAAATACCGCGGTGTGATCGAGGAACTTTTTGAAAAGGAAGAGTTCCGTGAAGTGGCCCGCAAGGAAATCAAGGCTATTTTCAACTATATCCGCTCACTCTCCAAAGATATATTCACTTTGTTTGAGGAGCGTGAGATTCTGGCTCAAGGAGAGCTGATGAGCACAACCCTGCTCAACCTTTACCTGCACGAGCAAGGTGTGGAATCAGTGTTGCTCCCTGCACTCGATTTCATGCGTACTGACAAGAACGGAGAGCCTGACACTTCATATATCCGTCAGCGTCTCAACGCTCTGCTTGAAAAGCATGAAGACGCACAGCTCTATCTCACCCAGGGTTATATCTGTCGCAATGCCTACGGAGAGGTCGACAACCTCCAGCGTGGTGGTAGCGACTACACCGCATCGCTTATAGGGGCGGCCGTCGGAGCCGATGAAATAGAGATCTGGACCGATATCGACGGTATGCACAACAATGATCCGCGCTATGTCGAAGGTACCAAGCCAGTGAGTGAACTTCACTTTGAGGAAGCTGCAGAATTGGCATATTTCGGTGCGAAGATTCTGCACCCGACGTGTGTGCTCCCCGCGAAACTCAACAATATCCCTGTGCGCCTGCTCAATACCATGCAGCCTGAGGCTCGCGGCACGGTGATATATAACTGTCCTTCGTCACACTCAATCAAGGCCGTGGCTGCTAAAGACAATATCACTGCCATCAAGATCAAGAGCGGGCGTATGCTGTTGGCTTACGGCTTCTTGCGTAAAGTGTTCGAGATATTCGAGACCTATCAGACTTCGATTGACATGATTGTGACTTCGGAGGTTGGAGTGTCGGTCACTGTAGACAATACGCGTAACCTCCACCTGATTCTCGACGACCTCAAGAAGTTCGGCACTGTGACCGTGGATCATGATATGGCGATCATCTGCGTTGTCGGCGATCTGGAATGGCATAACTGCGGATTTGAGACCAAGGTGCTCGGAGCGATGGGTGATATACCTGTGCGCATGATCTCATACGGCGGCAGCAATT
Organism: uncultured Bacteroides sp.; assembly: GCA_964555345.1. Taxonomy (GTDB): domain Bacteria; phylum Bacteroidota; class Bacteroidia; order Bacteroidales; family Muribaculaceae; genus UBA3263. The sequence goes on along the minus strand of CAZKRV010000028.1, from coordinate 13,090 downwards.
ACAACATCTCTCTGTTGGTTCGCCAATCTGATAAAGTGGCTTCGCTCAATGCTCTGCAGAAGGCCCTGTTTTCCTGATGAGTGATGGAGTTCCCGATTAATGAGTTTGAGAGACGGTGCACGCCGTTCTATGCCTATTCGCTTGAATTGCTGCGCCGCACGGTGCGTTGTGCCCGCGAGGCCGGAGGCTGTGATGCCCATATACACTATGCGGTTAAGGCAAATGCCAATCCTGTCATACTACGTGAGATGGCATCGTCCGGGTTGGGTGCCGACTGCGTCAGCGGCGGAGAGATCAATGCTGCTGTAGCTGCCGGTTTTCCGGCCGAGAAGATCGTGTTTGCCGGAGTCGGCAAGACCGATGCTGAGATAAAGCTCGGTCTGTCGGTCGGGATCGGTTGCTTCAATGTGGAGTCTGCCGAGGAACTTGAAGTTATAGCGGAACTTGCAGCCGAGGCTGGAGTGGTGGCACCTGTGGCTCTCAGGGTAAATCCTGATGTCGATGCACATACACATCACCACATCACCACCGGCCTTTCGGAAAACAAGTTCGGCATAAATCTCGACGCGCTCAAGCTGATTGTGGCAAGAGCCGTTGCGTTACCGTCGATTGAATTCTGCGGACTTCATTTCCATATAGGTAGCCAGTTGCTTGACATGGCTCCTTATGCTGAGTTGTGTGTCCGCATCAATTCCATACTCGATGAACTGGAATCCGATGGTGTCACTGTCCGCTCAATCAATGTGGGCGGAGGTCTCGGTATCGACTATGTTACGCCTGACGAGAATCCGGTTCCTGATTTCACGGGGTATTTCAGAGTGTTTCATGACGGACTGAAATTGCGTCCGGGGCAGAGTCTGCATTTTGAACTGGGGCGTTCGCTCGTGGCTCAGTGCGGTTCGCTGATATCCCGATGCATCTATGTGAAGCATGGCACGGCAAAGCGCTTTGTGATTCTTGATGCGGGAATGTCGGAACTGATTCGCCCCGCGTTGTATGATGCTCATCATCTGATTCAGAATCTTTCTGCTTCTGTCGGTGTGCCGATGGAAAAGTATGATGTTGTCGGACCAGTGTGTGAATCATCAGATACATTCGGCACGGACGAGATGCTGCCGCTTACACATCGCGGTGACCTTTTCGCTATACGTTCTGCCGGTGCCTACGGTGAGGCAATGGCATCAGGCTACAATTGCAGAAAGTTAAATCCCCCTGTCTTTTATTAAAACTCAAAATCATTATGAAAGCTCAAGCTGCCAAGTGGATCTATATTGTCATTGTGGCGCTGATCCTTTTCCCCATCAGCTATTTTTGTAACTCGGCGGAGATGATCACTCCGGCTTTAGCCTTGTTTATCGGATTGATCTTTGCATTTACCATGCCGAATCCATGTCCGAAGTTCAATAAAAAGACATCGAAATATCTTCTTCAGGCATCTGTCGTAGGCTATGGCTTTTCCATGAACTTACAGGAGTCGTTGAAGAGCGGAGCCGAGGGTATGGCGTTTACCGTAGCATCGGTTGTCGGTGTGATGGTGATCGGCGTATTGTTTGGATATTGGCTTCATGTGCAGCGTAAGACTGCCTATCTGATTTCTTCCGGCACAGCTATCTGCGGCGGATCGGCTATTGCGGCTGTAGGACCGGTAGTTAAAGCTAATGAGCATGAGATGGCCGTGTCGCTCGGCGTGGTGTTCATACTCAACGCACTTGCACTGTTTATCTTTCCTCCGCTCGGTCATCTTGCCGATATGACTGAAACGCAATTCGGCACATGGGCCGCTATAGCTATTCACGACACATCGTCTGTGGTGGGTGCCGGTGATGCCTACGGCCCTAAAGCTCTGGAAGTCGCCACGCTGATAAAGCTGACTCGCGCACTGTGGATCATACCTCTGGCCTTTGTCACCATGATCATATTCCGTGACAAGACTGCCAAAATATCCATACCCTGGTTCATATTCCTGTTTGTGCTTGCAATGATTGTCAACACATATTGCGGCTTACCGGAAGCTTTCGGCAAGGCCATGGCATTCTGGGCTAAAAAGGGCATGGTGCTCACACTCTTTATGATCGGTGCGTCTCTCTCGTTCAAGAGCATCAAGGCTGTAGGTGTAAAGCCGCTGATTCTTGCTGTATTGCTCTGGATTATAATTGGCGTCACAAGTTTCTTTGTGGTGAAAGCCACGGTAGTCTGATTCTGTCGTCATGGGGCGCGTACCGCTTCTGTTGCCTCTTATAGCCCTTGTGGCTGGAATAATCGGAAGCGTTATGTGTCCTGATATTTCGGCAGTGTCCGTTATATCGTCATTGATAATTGCGGTGTGTCTTTGGATTTTCCATCGGCACACCGCTTCCGTTTTTTGCCTGTTCCTTGGTCTGGGATCATTGGTCAGCATTGCGTCTGCCGAGCGCGATCCTGTATTGTCAGGACGTGTCGGGGAATATGAGGCCGTGGTAAAGTCTGTTAAGGAAGAAGACGGCGCGAGATTACTGACGTGTGATGTCGATGGAGTGGGGCGCGTCAGCGTCAGGCTTTATGGTACTCTGCCGGTGGTGAGCGAGGGGAACCATATACGGTTTACTGCTGAAATCAAGCCGGCAAAGGAGCCTGTTATGATAGTGCCGGATGAAATCGTGATCACCAGCGGAGTCAAAGCTGAGGCAACTGTCACCGGCAAGGATCTGGTGGTGACAGATGCTTCCGTAACACTGCGCGCGAGGATAGTGGACTTGATATTAAATTCAGGAGTGGACGATGCTACGGGTGCCATGCTCTGCGCACTGCTTGTCGGTGATGCTTCGTTGCTGCCGTCAGACGTGCGCGGCGGATATTCGGCAGCAGGTATATCACATGTGCTTGCTTTGAGCGGATTGCATGTAGGGGTGATCAGCATGATCATAGCCTGTGCTCTCTGGCCGCTATATGTTGGTCGTCATAACCGTGTCCGACGTCTGCTTACGATTGTTGCCTTATGGGCGTATGCTGCCCTCACCGGCTTCTCTCCCTCCGTCACCCGTGCGGTAGTGATGGCATCGGTCTATTTGTTCGGGCGGGTGATTCAGCGTCCAGGTGTGCCGCTAAATTCTCTATGTTTTGCCGCGCTGGTCATACTGGTAGTGTGGCCGGCCAGTCTTTTTTCTATCGGTTTTCAGTTAAGTTTCGCGGCGGTGGCGGGAATTTTGCTGTTTTATCCGCTGATCAACCGCATAGACCGCCGCAATCATCAGTGGCTATACCGGCTTGTCGGATTTCCGGCAGTGTCACTTGGCGCTATGGCGTTCACAGGTGTGCTTTCTGCTTTTTATTTTCACTCATACCCGCTCTTTTTTCTTATAGGTAATCTTGCCATATCACCGTTCGTCCCTTTATTGATTGCGGGTGGAGCGCTTCTTGTTTTGCTTGAATTTGCAGGGATTCATGCTGCATGGCTTTGTGCTATGCTTGATCATGTCACATCATTATGTCATGGCATTGCCGATTATGTGGCCTCTTTGCCTGGTCATGCTGTGGAGGGATTGTATTTTCCGTGGTGGCTTTGTGGCGGAATATTGCTGTCGGTTGCTTTGCTGGCATATGCGGGGTGGTCGAGACGGCTTTTCCCTTTGTTGGCATCAGCCGGAGTAATGGTGTTGTCGCTGTTATGCGGCCGTATCGCAGAGCCTGTATATCCGGAGAGGGAACACTTTTTCCTCTCGGATCATAATGCTACAAATCTACTTATACGTGATGGCGACAGCCTAATGATCCTTACATCGGCTACTCCGATACAGTTACGCGCAGAGATACTTGAGAGAGCCGAAAGGCGCTTCAGACACTACATGGGTAAGCGGGGACTGAGTAGTATCTCCCTGCTGCCCGACACCGTTTTCTCTCCTTATGTGAGCCGCCGTGGTAATTTCTTTTCGTTGGACGGCAAAAGGTACTATATAGTTGATTCCAACCAATTTGAGTTGCCTCCGGCTGATTATCTGATAATCACGAAAGGGTTTACCGGCGATGTTGTGAAACTTGCTGCAGAGGCATCTCCGTCGTCGGGTATAATCCTGTCGTCAGCACTTAACCGCAGGCGCCTGAACCGCTATGTCATGGAACTTAAAACTGCGAATATAAATCATATGATATACTGAACATGGATAATTTTGATTTTTGTACTCCGACTGAATATGTTGTCGGTCGAGACACTGAAGCCCGTACCGGTGAACTGACGCGGGCAATGGGCTGCCGCCGCGTACTTCTGGTATATGGTGGCGGTTCCGCCATACGTTCCGGTCTGCTTGATCGGGTAAAGACATCGCTTGAAGCCGCGGAGGTAGAGTTTTTTACCCTTGGCGGAATAGCCCCAAATCCTACAGACGACCGTGTCTATGAGGGAATCAATCTCTGTCGTGAAGCTGAAGTCGACGGAATTGTTGCTGTAGCGGCGGCTCTGTTATCGACACTGCGAAGGCAATTGCCGGAGGTGTGCCTTATGACGGTGATTTTTGGGATTTTTGGGCCGGTAAGGCCGTGATGACCAAAGCGCTGCCTGTGGGTGTAGTGCTCACCATCGCAGCGGCCGGCAGTGAAGGATCTGGCAATTCGGTCATAACGAAGATTGACGGTATGCGCAAGATTTCGCTCCGCACCACGGTGCTCCGTCCGCGCTTCGCAATACTCAATCCGGCCCTGACTTGTACTCTCCCTCCTTACCAGACCGCCTGTGGCATTGTTGACATGATGGCTCATATCATGGAGCGTTATTTCTCTAACACAGAGAATTGTGAAGTCACGGACCGACTCTGCGAGGGATTGCTGCGCGCGATAATTGAAGAGACTCCTAAAGTGATGGCCGATCCGGAAAATTATCAGGCACGTGCCAACATCATGTGGGCGGGCACAATGGCCCATAACGGCATTTGTGGTACCGGGAGAGCCGAGGATTGGACATCACACGCGATGGAGCATGAAATCTCGGCAATATACGGAGTGGCTCACGGTGCCGGTCTGGCAGTGGTTTTCCCTGCTTGGATGACATATATGGCCATACATCATCCGGAGAAGATCGATCAGTATGCCGAGAGAGTATGGGGAGCGGACAGTGCGGGTGAGGGCATCATCCGGTTGAAACAGTTCATTGCTTCAATCGGCATGCCACTTGACTTCGCCGGTCTCGGAATCGAGGATCCGGATATCGTCCTGATGAACCGTAAACTCCATGAAAACAAAGGGGAGATCATCGGTTCATATTACAGACTCGATGCCGTTGCCACAGCTGAAATTTATTCCTTTATGCTGTGACCTTTCTATTGGTCAGTGCGGCAAATACGGCTGCTATGATGCCGCATAGGGCCAGTATAAGGTAGTCGTTGGCCAATGCTGCTATGGAAGTACCTTTGAGGTAGACTGAGCGCATGATTTCAATGAAATAGCGCGGAGGCACCGCATAGGTCAGTATCTGTGCCCAGCGTGGCATTGAGTCTATCGGGGTGAGGAGTCCGCTCATCAATACAAATATCAGCACAATGAACAGCATCAGGAACATGCTTCGCGTCATCGTTGACGAGAAGTTGGCAATAATAATGCCGATACCTGACATTACCGCGATAAACAGACCTGCAGCCAGATATATCGCACCGAGAGATCCGTCGGGAGTAAGATCATAGACCACGGCGGCTATGCAGATGCCTATGGTGAGCACCACCAGTCCAAGAATCCAATATGGGATAAGTTTGGAGAATATAAATGTGGTGGTGCTCACCGAGGTCACATTGATTTGTTCGATAGTGCCGATCTCTTTTTCGGAGGTGAGGTTCAGTGCAGGCATAAATCCGCAGAGCATGATCAGCAGCATGATCATCAGGGCAGGAATCATGAATCGGCGATAGTCAAGCGTGGGATTGAAGCAATAGAGCGTTGATGTGCCGGAGTTAGATCCTGATGTGAGTATGCCGCTCACTGCTTGCATGACATAGACTGAGCCGATGGAGCCTTTTATGCCATTGACACCGTTGGCCGCAATGTCTGGCATGTGTGGTGTACCCATGGTCATGTTGCGTTCAAAGTCAGCGGGAATCGTTAGTATGACATCAGACCTGTCGTTTTCCACCAGTTCCATAGCATCGGCATAAGTGGCTGCAGAGGTCACGGAGAAAAGTGGTGACGCATCAAGTGCCGCACTTATGCGCCGCGACAGCAGTGATCCGTCATGATCTACGATCGTCACCGCCACATGCTTCACGTCCATAGTAGCGACTAAGGGCATGATCAGCAATACCATGCACGGAAATACAAGCGCCAGCCTCGGCAATAGCTTGTTGCGCCGGAATTGAATGAATTCTTTGCGTAAAAGTATTAATAACGTGCGCATTACAGTCTTGTTTTGAATCGTTTGATAGCCAGAGTGATGATTGTTAGGGTCATACCTGCAAGTATAATGGCTTCAGTAGCCACCTCGCGCCAGTCGAGTCCCTGGACCATAAGTTTGCGTGTCGCAGAGATATACCATCGCGCCGGTACGATAGATGACAGCCATTGTAGCGGGACGGGCATGTTTTCTACCGGGAAAAGCATGCCTGACAGCATGATGACTGGCACCATCAGTACCATACCGGAAATAAGCAGGGCTACCATCTGGGTGTTGACAATGGTAGAGATGAGTAGTCCGAACCCGAGTGACAGCAATATGTAAAGCAATGACAGTACAATCAGCGCGCTCATGGATCCTGTGAGCGGTACCCCCAGCGCGAACCATGCCAACAGTATGATGACTGTCATATCAATAATAGCCAACATCATGTATGGAATCAGTTTTCCTATGTAGATCATCGCGGGATTGATCGGCGACACCAGAAGCACTTCCATAGTGCCGGTTTCTTTTTCGCGGACAATTGACACAGAGGTAAGCATGGCGCAGATGATAATGAATATCAGCCCCATGATGCCAGGAACGAAATTGTATGCACTGCGCAGTTGCGGGTTGTAAAGTATGCGTACGGAAGGAATATTCTTCATGGTAGCAAGTGCGCCGTTGATGTATGATGCTGCGGACTGGGCCGTGACCGGGTTTGAGCCGTCGACTATGATCTGCATGCTGTTGTCTCTTTCTATGTTAACAACTGCCAGTGCGCGTCCTTCTTCAAGCGCGCCCATGATTTCTTCAGGATTGACGTAACCACAAAAGGTCAGATAGGGATTGGCATCGAGTTTGGTCACTATGGACGATGTCGACGCATAGCCGTGAGGCTCGCAGACCATTACGTTGACATTGTTCAGTTCCGTAGAGATGGCAAATCCAAACAAAAGCATCTGGATTACCGGCACAAGCAGGGCTATGAGCATGGTGCGTGGATCGCGCAGCAGATGCAGAGTTTCCTTGTGGACGAAAGCTAAGAAACTTTTGCGGTTTTTCATGTCCGTGATGAATTTCGGGCGAGTGCTCGGAACACTTCGTCCATTGTTGATACGTTGAAATCTGTCTTGAGCTGCTGTGGCGATCCGAGTGCACGGATCTGTCCGTCGACCATCATCGAGACGCGTCCACAATACTCGGCCTCGTCCATATAGTGCGTGGTCACGAATATAGTGGTGCCTCCGGCTGCCGCTTCATAGATCAACTCCCAGAAAAGACGGCGGGCAATTGGGTCAACACCGCCGGTTGGCTCATCAAGAAAGACGACTTCGGGATTATGTATCGAGGCTACTGAGAATGCGAGTCTTTGTTTCCTTCCGAGGGGAATAGAGCCAACCAGCCTATCCATATCGGCACTCATGTTGAGGCGAGTGGCGAGAGCCGAGGCCCTTTCGCGCAACACATTGCGCGGCACTCCATAGATGCCGCCATAGAGCATGATGTTTTCGCGGACGGTAAGATCCTCGTATAGCGAGAACTTTTGGCTCATATATCCTATGCGGCGTTTTACTTCATCGGGATAGCGGCTCACATCGAATCCGGCAATTATGGCACTCCCGGAAGTCGGTTTGCTTAGTCCGCAGAGCATACGCATGGCTGTGGTCTTTCCGGCTCCGTTGGCTCCGAGAAATCCGAATATCTCGCCACGCTCCACACTGAAGCTAATCGAATCTACGGCAGTGAACGAGCCGAACCGTTTGGTCAGGTCTTTTACTTCAATTGTCGGCATTTTCTATGAGTTGGATAAATACGTCTTCGATTCCGGCGTCAATCCGGTTGACGTCGCAGCCGTCGACAACCGGTGCGCTTCCGGCACATACGTGAATGCT
>CAZKRV010000028.1:1729-4770 GCA_964555345.1 uncultured Bacteroides sp. | reverse complement strand
GTCGATAGAATATCCCAAAATTCCTGTCGTGACACGGCGTCGACCCCTGTTGTAGGCTCGTCAAGCAGCAGTATTTTCGGACGGTGGATAAGTGCGCAACTCAGTGCGAGTTTCTGCTTCATGCCTCCTGACAGTTTTCCTGCCGGTCTTGATTCGAATGGCAGAAGTCGGTTGTATATCGGCTCTATCATGTGGTAATTGTCGGACACACGTACTCCAAAGAGAGATGCGAAGAATTCAAGATTTTCTTTGACCGTAAGGTCCTGATATAGGGAAAAACGTCCGGGCATATAGCCGGTATGACGGCGTATGGTGGCCATGTCGGTGTGGCAGTCCATGCCGTTCATCTTAGCCATGCCGCAATCAGGCAGCAGCAAAGTCGCCAAAATACGGAATAGGGTAGTCTTGCCGGCACCGTCAGGTCCGAGCAGGCCGAACACCTCTCCCTCCTTTACCGTCAGGCTCACATTACTGAGTGCACGGTTGGATCCGAAAGACTTGCTTACTCCTGTTATCTCAATTGCGTTCATAGTCTGACGCGTCCGTAGCCGCCTATCTTTAGTCTTCCGTCGGTATTCTTTACTGCAATTTTAACAGCGTAGACCAGGTTGGCACGAGAATCGTCGGTCTGTATGTTTTTTGGGGTGAATTCACTCTCGGACGCAATGGAGATGATACTGCCTTCGTATTCAGTTAGGGTGTCGCCGCCATAGTCGGCGATCACAGTCACCGGCTGACCCAGTGTGAGGTCAGCAAGCTGAACGGAGGTGAAGTAAGCGCGCAGATACATATTGTCAAGGTCTGCTATTTTAATAATCGGGCGTCCGGGAGTTGCAAATTCGCCAATTTCGGCATAGCGGCGGGTCAATGTCCCATCAACCGGAGTGATTATGCGGCAATCAGCCAAAGATGCTTCGATCTGGGCCATCTGTGAGGCTATTGCCATTGAGTTTTCATTGATCTGTGAGGCGGTTTTGCCAAGTGATGACAGCATTGAATTAATATTGTCAGTGAGCACGTTGATCGAGGCATTGATGTCATCAAGCTGTTTGGTCGTGGCTGCACCATCGGCAAGAAGTCGCTCAATGCGCCGCTTTTCTGATTGCTGAGTGGCGAGTTGGCTGCGCAGTGATGCGACTTGCAGGGATATGTCGGGTGATATTGTCCTGGAAGCTCCGAGCATATGGCTCAGTTGTTGCCATTGCAGTTTCAGCTGGGTAGTGTCGATCAGTGCTACGCACTGTCCGGCCTGCAGGGTGTCGCCTTCGTCAGCGTATATTTCGAGTATTTTGCCTGCCGATACGCTTGACAGGGTAGTTTCGGTGGCTTCAAAGATGCCGGAAGCGTCGTAGTCGGGTGTAGATGAGCATGAACCGAGTACGATTGACACCATAGTGGCTATTGTAGGAAAAAGGCGTTTCATTTTTTATCTATTTAATGTATGGTTAAGTTTATAATACTGACTCATAAGCTTGATTGTGTTGACATTGAGATTAAGGCGCGCATTTTCCTCTGCCGTGATCTTCTCAAGCAGGTCAGTTGGAGAGATTATCCCGTTGGTAAGCTGAGATTCCGCGGCCATGCGCACCTTGGTGCGAAGTTCGGCTATCTTCTCGTCATCGGAAAGAGCTGTTTTTACAGCCTTTATCTCTCCGTTTATGCTTTCGGAAGTCAGCCTGCGGTTGAATTCGGTAATATCACGTTCGATATCAATGACCCTACGTTCGTTGGCAATTTGTTTCAGTCGATTTGATCTGGTATAGAATGCGCTGATGTCCCAACGTAGATTTATGCCTGCGATAAATCCGGTATCGGGGCGGCCCGACCGCATACTGCGGAACATATCCATACCGGGATAACCATAGCTTGCAGTGGCAAATGCTCCGATCTTCGGCATAAGTGATGACTTTACCGCTCTGGCCTGCACCTCAAGTCCGGATTCCCGAGCGGCATAAAGTGCTTCCTGCGGACCTTGATCGTTAGATGTAGATGATAAGGTTGACGGTTCGGTGAGTTCTATCTGCGATGCCTCAAGGCCGGTGAAGAGGGCGAGCGAACGTTTGTAGGCATCCATCATGGATTCGATAGATGCACGATTTTGTCTGGAAGAGAGTAGTTGGGCTTCGACTTCATAGGCAGCAGAGGGGAGCATCACGCCATTGGCAACCATGGATTGCACGCGGCATAAAGTGGAGTCAAGAAGCGTTTCGGTAAGCCTGATTTGTACAAGTTGGCGCTGCAGGAGCAGTATGCCGAAATATATCTCCTGCACACGTCCTTCAACCTCATATAGCGTCAGGTCAGTAGAGCGTTCGGCAATAACCGCTTGTGAACGTGCTGCCGCTTTACGGTCGGAGATGGCTCCGCCGTCCCAAATCAACTGACTCACTTCCACAGAGGCGCCATATTGAAGAGGATTCATCCCGGAGTAGTTTGTGCCCATCTGTGCCAGAATGTTGTTGAGCTGATCGGGCAGACTTGTGACGCGGCTCTGCCACGTGGCTTTTGCTCCTACCGATACTTGCGGGAGCCATGCGGAAGAAGCATTGGCGATAGTCAGCTCTTCGGTCATCTCGGCCAATCCGTATTGTGCCATGGCGGGATAGTTGTTTCGCGCGCGCAGGCAACATTCGTCGATACCGATAACAAAGGCCGACACCGTGTTCGGCATCATAGCTGCGATTGCCGTTGTGATGAAAATCAGGATTGTTCGCATTGGATCATATTCATTATTATTCTTACATTTTCTTCGCGTTTGGCTGCAAGGAATTTTTCATAGTCGTCGACACCAAGCAATGTCTGCACCAGGGGTTTGGAAATAAACGGCACGAGATTGAGAGATACCATATTTATCACGGTCATGCGCAGATCTATTTGGCGAATCTCTCCGCGCGCGACTGCCGCATCAATTTCCGGTTGCAAAGGTATTATCAGTGACTGATTGATAGAACTGATGATATCTTTAACCATGCTCTTCATGCGTTCAGGATCGCGATTTATTGCGTTTATGACGAAAATTGGCATTTCTCTATGTGAGTTGA
>CAZKRV010000028.1:0-1629 GCA_964555345.1 uncultured Bacteroides sp. | reverse complement strand
TAAACAAAATTATTTAACAAAATTGTTAGCGCAAAGTTACGATGTCTTTTGCATGTGTGCAAGTGCTTTTGTGAAAAACTCCAATAAAAGTATTAATTTTGTATTTTCAAATCCACATTATCATGCGAAAGAAATTGGAAGATATGACACTGGAGGAACTGTGGGAGTTGTTTCCTATAGTTTTAGTGCCGTATCGGCCGGAATGGAGAGAGTGGGCTCTTGACGAGATCGCGATCTTATCGGAACTGCTTTCCGAGTATTCGCCAAAGATCAGTCATATAGGCAGTACTGCGATTCCGCAGATCTGTAGTAAGTCGATAGTGGATATTCTTGTGGAAATTCAGCTTGAGCCGAATCGTGCCGGAGTAAAAGACTGCATGGAATCCGCCGGATATATCTGTATGTCGGATTCCGGTAATAGGATTAGTTTCAACAAGGGTTACACGGTAGATGGCTACGCAGAAAGAGTGTATCACATACATTTTCATGACCATGGCGATCATAATGAGATTTATTTCCGTGATTATCTATTGGCTAACCATGAGGTGGCTAAGGAATATGAGTCGCTGAAACTATTGTTGGCCGAAAGGTATAGGCATGACCGTGATGGATATACGGAAGCAAAGACAGAATTTATAGAAAGAATACTTGCCAATACTGTAAAAAAATGAAGAAGTTGACAAAATTGAAAATATGCGATTGGTCGCTATTGGCAATAACAGTTGTGATGTTGTTGTCAAGCATTCAGCTTGAGGCCACCCATTGCGAAGGGGTAGGGTGGGTAATAGCTCATATTATGCTTGGTATGGTGTTTATGGGCGGAATAGTGTGGCATCTATATCTGCATTTTCAATGGAAATCGTGGCTCAAACGGTTACGTTCGCAGAAATCACCAGTCACTCGCTGGTTGGCTGTGTTTGGCTTGCTGACACTGTTGACAGCTATAGTCGCCATGGTCCACTGGCTGACAGTTGCTATTCATTCGCCGGTAGGAGGAGTGCATGGCAAACTCGGGTTCATATTTATTGCGCTCGTGATTGGACATACAGTCAAGATGCTCAAATTTTTCAGGAGAAAGTGAGCTAAAGGGTGAACTAAAGGTCTAAAATCAGTGTTTTCAAAGTAAAATAGATTTGACCTCAATAACCCTTTAAAACTGTAAATGATATGGAAAATAAAAAGTATGTTTGTGATGTGTGCGGTTGGGAATATGATCCCGCTGTAGGTGACCCTGATGGCGGTATAGCCCCCGGCACTCCTTTTGCCGACATTCCCGAAGACTGGGTTTGCCCTGTCTGTGGAGTGGGAAAGGATCAGTTCTCTCCTGTAGAATAATAGAAAAAGTACACAGCCGACAACAACCAAAATGTTGCGCAAAGCGCACCGTGAAAGCCCGGACTTTCATGGCGCGCTTAATTGCAATGGATTGTTTGTGGAATCATGGAAGGCGGAGTAGGGTGAGTCCGTCACGGACAGGAAGGATCACGGGGTGGAGTTCGGGACGGGAAGCGACGAGATCGTTGAAGCGGCGTATGCCTTCGGTCTGGGCATCGTGGGCTGTGGCATCGGTAATCTTGCCGCCCCATAGGGTATTGTCGGCAAGGATTATGCTGCCGGGGTTCATGCGCG
>CAZKRV010000027.1:0-16597 GCA_964555345.1 uncultured Bacteroides sp. | reverse complement strand
CCGCAGTAATTATTACCACGGTGACAAAGTTACAAAAATTCTTCTAAATCTCCAATGGCTTGAAAATGTAGTTAGAATGAATGAAGGATTTATCTCCTTTTAACCATTGCGTAAAATAAAGCGGCGCACCCAACCGGGCACACCGCTTTTGATTTCAGGATATTGGAGTTATCAGAGGGAGATTGAACCGAGCTGCTTATCAACAATGATCACCTGCTCGGCTTTTGTAGCGAACGCACCACGCACCTTAGCACGGAACTTGATCACAAAGAGATCTTCGGTGCCGTTGACGGTATTCTTGTCACCGACATTGACGAACGTAGGATAAAGCACCTTATCACCTCCTGTGTGGAGTCGGTCGTAGGTAAGGTTAGCCATGCCCTTGACAGCTTCGGCCTCGACACCGAGATATTCATATTTTGCCGGATCATAAGGAAGCGCGAAGCTGATGGCATTGAGGCCAGAAAGATCGGTTCCCTTAACGGTCAGGCGAACTTCGTCACCGACAGCATACGTGCGTTTGTCGGTAGCGAACGAAATGGATCCGCCGATCTCCTCTCCGGCATTCTCAATGCCACCGTCAAGCTGAGTGGCAACGACGGAGATATCGTAGGCATCGAGCAGACCGTTGCGGTTTACGTCACCCATGCTCACATAGTCAAAGTCACCGTCACCACGGCGCAGACCGGTGTAGTTGGTGTAAGACATGAGATCATTTTCATCGACTTTACCGTCATTATTTATGTCACCAGAAATATAGCTCGAAGTACCGGGCACCTTGAACACGAAGAGTTCGCGGCCGGAACCGAATCCTCCGGTGGACTCATCGACATGGAGTTTGATATAGCGCACCAGAGGATTACCGTCAAACATGAAGGTCTTTATGTCACTCGAACGAGGCCAGCTGAAGGAGCCGAGGTCAACCCAGTCGGTACCGTTTTCGCTGATTGCCACAGTGCCTTTGGTGATAGTGCCGTTACCGGCATCAAGGCGGGGCAGATAGTCAAATCGGTCAAGAGTATTGAATGATCCGAGATCCATCACTACATCGAAAGGTGTGGACTGTGGCTTATTATATATGGTGTGCCATGTGTCACCCTTATCCTCGAAGTCAAAGAGGCGTCCAATAGCAAAACCGGGCTGCGAGGGAATGGTGCAGGTAGCGGTGATGCCGCTGATGGCAAATTCCAGAGGATTATTCTTGGTAGTGAAAGTCACGGGTACCCACTCCGAAACCCCGGCTGGATTCTTGCTGCGCACCTTGAACGAATATTCTGTCTGTGGATTCAGTTCATCGAAAGTAAATTCATTAGCCAATTCCGAAGAAGAAAGGTTGGTATAAAGCATTCCGTTATATTCGATCTCGAGGCACTGTGCATCAGCAATAGGGGCCTCCCAACGGAGAGTGATGTCGTAAGCGTTGATATCCTTCTCAGGATCAACGGTCAGCACAGGTGCTGCCGGAGCTGTCTGAGCCAGGAATACAGGGTCGGAGGGATTCAGTTCAAAACCTTTGACCTGAACTTTTACGGCTGACTTGGTCACATCGGTCTCAGCAAGTTTCACCCAGAGTTGCGGACGCATATCGCCGCCAACCTGCACTCCGTATGGTTTCAGGCGGTTGGGATTCTCATTGAGGAAATAGACATCTGTACCGGCATTGAATGCGTCAAGCGAGGTCACCTGAGTAAGTTTCACCTTCTTTCCGCCAACGGTTGCCGACACTGACTTGGGCGCGTCACTCACGTTGATGCGCAACTCCGTGGACTTATCAGACACAAAGCCGTCGAATCCTCCGGTAGTGGGGTCTATGGTCACAGTAAGTTCCGATCCTTTGACTTCAGAGCTGATTCGTGTATTGACATACTTACCGAAACGGTAGGCTTCAGTCGTGCCATCATCATCATATTCGGTATATTCACCGTAAGTCTGAGGCCAGAGTTCGTAGATGCGGAGGTTTTTATTGATCTGCGATGGATTGTTGTTGGGGTTGACCATCGGAATGATTGCGTCAGCCTTGACAAATACCGGAAGTTTCCACAAAGGGGTGGCGAACTGATTCCACACTACTCCGCCTTCATATCTGTCGCCGCTGAAATAGTCGAACCATGTGCCTTCGGGTAGATAGATGTTATTACGACGGGTATGGCCGTCGGCATCTTCCAATCCAGCTTCGTAGATAGGAGCGACAAGCAGATATGGGCCATAGAGGAACTGATATTTGGTAGCCGTGCCATATGTGAAGTCATTGGGATAGTCCAGGAACATGGCGCGAACCATCGGCTTACCGTCAACCGCCTCGCGTGCCGCGGTGTAGGCATACGGCATAAGCTCAGACTTGAGTTTGAGATATGCGCGGTTGATGTCTGACATACCTTTGATATCGGGCTGGAAGTCGTCAACCGCCTGCGGATATTTCGGGTTACGTCCCCAGCCGTCCATGTTCAGTTCCATCGGAGTGAATGTCTTCCACTGGAAGTCACGCACATTCACATTTAGATTCTTACCTCCGAAGATACCGTCCATGTCAGAGGTAATGTTTGGCTGACCTGAAAGTCCGGAACCAATGTAGGTAGGAATATGGAAGCGGATATACTCCCATTCGCCACCTGTCTGGTCACCGGTCCAGATACCGGCATAGCGCTGAGTGCCGGCCCAGCCGTCAAGCGATATGATAAAAGGACGGGCGTTGTTGCCATAGTAAGGCATGATCTCTGCCACATCGGCTACGCCGTTGAGGCCGAATGAATAGCCGGCACCGACCCAGGCAACGTCGGTCTTGAGTACACGCACGCCAGCGTCACGCACCTCCTTGACAATGTCACGCTGAAGCAGCGGCTCTATGCCTTCGACCGGATGCAGGTCGCTCTGCGTCCACAAACCGATCTCTACTCCCTTAGAGCGCGCATAATCTCCGAACTCCTTAAGGTTCTGCACATTGCCATCGAGAGTCGATGTCTGGCCATATCCTGCGCCATAACCGTCGTTTGGCAGTACCCAGCCGAGAGGCATGTCGGCAGCATTGTAGCGATCAATCACGGCACGGGCCGAGAACTGATAGTTGCCCGGAAGTTCGCCGTTGAGGCTCTCCTTGATTCCTCCGTTATCTTTCTGGCTCTCGGTATAGCGTTTGCCGTCCTCGAAAAGGACTCCACCCTGCTTGCCGGCCTCCACTTCTTTCCAATAGTCTCGGTTATAGGCATTGAGATGACCTTCATAGAAACCGAATTTCGGGAGCAGCACGGGGTTGCCGGTGAGTTGATAAAAGTCGTTGAGCAGCGCCACGGGAGTTTCGCTCACCATCATGAACACATCAAGATAGGGTGACTGATGACCAATCCTGACCGAACCGGGCTCAGATGCGCCGAAATCATATACACCCGGCTCAAAAGTGTGCCACATAAGGCCGTAACCACCTGTCGACCAATAATAGGGAGTCGGAGAAGCTACACCACCGTCGGTCCAGGAGTTGGTGTTCCGGATCTCAATGACCTTGCCTTTGTGGGAGAAACGTCCGTTCTGCACGCCTCCGCCATAAAAATACTCACCGGGCTGACCGCTGAAAGTCAGCATAGAGCTTTTGCCTGGCTTGAACTCCATAGGAGCCGTAGTGCGAACCACGGTCTTGCCTGTCGCCAGATCGGTAACTGCAAATTTATCGGACTTACGGTCAAAATCAATCCTAACTGCAGGAGTCGACACCGATACTACATCACCGGCGGGGGTAACCTTCACGTCGCCAACGTCGGTGCGTGGATTGTTCACAAGAATCCGAGCAGGAGGATTGGCTTTGGGATCGCGCACCTCTCCACCGGACGGATCGCGAAACAGGCGGAATATGTTCGGTCCGTAGAAATCGACGAGCATTCGACCGCCATCATCATAAATCACTTCCACTGCCGTGGGGTTGAGCTGAAGCACCGAAGTGTCAGCCAAAGCCGTTACAGCCGGAGCAGAAAGCACTGCAAGCGCAGCAAAAAGTTTGCTGTAATTCATCTGTGATTTTGGTTTATTTTAATGTGATATTTATTGTGTGGTCAAATTTACGAAAAAAGCACGAATCCACCATCAATTTATCCATGAAACTTTTGGTAAGGCGGTGACGTTGTTATTGTATGACCGCCAGCTTTTACAAAACAGAGAAGTTCAGACTCATCACAGCCTCACTGATCGCCGGAATAGCGATCGGTGCCGGAGCGCATGTGCTCAAAGCACTGGTGCGGCAGATCTCCTTGTTATGTACCCGCGACTTCCACGCCACCGGCGGCAATTATGAGCTGCTGATTATACCAATCGGAGGCATTATCGTGACCGGTCTGATCGTCAGGTATCTGTTCCGTCATCAACTTGAAGGCTCAACAGGGCGGATCAAGTCCAAAATGGCGGCACACGATCCATATCTGCCGACGGAACTGACCGTGGCGCCGATCGTGGCCAGCTCCGTGACTCTGGGGTGTGGCGGATCAGCCGGATCTGAAGGACCGATAGCCTACGCGGGGGCGGCGATAGGAAGCAACATAGGCCGATGGTTCGGTCTAACCAGGCAGCAGGCCATGGTGATGATGACGTGTGGAGCAGGCGCGGGCATAGCCGCAATATTCAAGGCTCCGATCGGCGGTATGCTCTTCACCCTCGAAGTGCTGGCCATGACGCTCACCACGGCATCGGTCATGCAACTGATATTAATGTGTCTGGCCTCATCGCTCACATGCTTCACCCTGTCAGGCTTTACCCCCGACATGAGCTTCATGCATCCGGCACCATTCACGGCATCTGATCTGCTCCCCACTCTTGCGCTCGGACTATTCTGCGGAGTATATTCGGCATATTATCTACGTACCGGAGGTATGATACGCCGCCGGCTGCAAAAGATGAAGCGGCCATTGGCACGCAATGTGGTTTCAGGAGCAATATTAGGAGTGGCCCTATTCTGCTTTCCTGCGCTCTACGGCGAGGGCTATTCGCTGATGAGCAAGGTGATCAACGGCAACGTGGCGGCAGTGCTCGACGGCATGGCATTCACCGTAGACCGCAACATACTCTGGGCACTTGCCGGAATACTGCTGACCAAAGGGATAGCATGCTATGCGAGCAATAGCGGCGGCGGTGTGGCAGGTGACTTCGCCCCCACCCTTTTTGCCGGATGTATGGCCGGCGCGCTCTTCGCGCTCGCAACCGGCGCACTCGGCATATGCCATCTTGATGCCGGAAACTATGCTCTGGCAGGCATGGCAGGCGTGATGGCGGGAGCCATACGCGCACCGTTCATGGCCATATTCATCACTGTGGAAATGAGTTTCACTACCTCTCTGCTGCTCCCTGTCACCATCTGTGCGTTCATCAGTTACTATGCATCTTTAACACTGGTTAACAAAGACTGATATCAAACGGGCATTAGTCGTGAAAAACGGCGTTAAAACGCCGCAAACCGGCCCATGCATCTAAATTAGTTGCACGTGTGAAATTACGGTAATAATTTTGTATTGGAAAAAAACCGTAATTCAAGATTATGTCACTCAAAAAACTATTGCTACCGACAATCGCTCTGGTCACCTCGCTACCTATGGCAGCAGAGGAGCAGACAGACACCCTGCGCTGGAGCTATGCCGATTGCGTGGCCTACGCCCGCGATCACAACATCGAGTTGCAACAGAGCCGGCTACAGACCGACTATGCAGCCTATTCACTCGAGGCCGCACGTGCACGCTGGACTCCCACACTCGACTTCGCCACTACCCACACTCTGGCCAACTCACCGTGGGGAAAGGGCGACAAGAACAGCTACAACAGCTCTTACGGCCTGAATGCCGCCTGGACACTATATGACGGGGGTGAGCGGTCGGCAACCATCAAGCGGGAGAAAGCGGGAGTGGAAAACGCCAGGCTCGCAGCCAGCGCCGCCATGCGCAACATAGACACCGAGATACTCCAGCTCTACATCAATCTGCTCTATGCCCGCGAGGCGATAGCGGTGAACCGGGAACTGGCCAAGGTAAGCGAGGCACAGGAAGTGCGCGGAAAGATACTGATGGAATCGGGACGCATAGCCTCTCCTGAATATGCCCAGCTCCATGCTCAGGCAGAAACCGACCGCTACAACGTGATCAGTGCCGAAGCTTCCTACTCCACCCAGCGCATGCAGCTCAAGCGTCTGCTCGAACTCGGCATCAACTCCACAGTGGAGATCACCGACATTGATTTCCCTGATAGCGAAGTGACCGATCCGCTCCCACCCATTAATGAGAGTTACACCATGGCACTCGACACCGATGCGGCACTCCAGGCCGCAAAAATGAAGAGCGATATGGCTGATCTGGACATAAAAGTGGCCCGCGCGAGCGGACTCCCGTCAATCAACTTGCAGGCAGGAATAGGCTCCGGATACTACACCGCTCAGTCAGGCAACTGGGGCACACAGATGAAGCAAGGTCTCAACGAGCAGATCGGAGTGACACTCGCAGTGCCAATCTTCAACCAGAAAAAGACCAAAACCGCGGTTGCTCAGGCCAAAGTCAACAGCCTAAACTCCCAACTTGACATCGAGTCGCGCGAAAACGAAATAGCACAGACACTTGAAGGTTGGTATATCGACATGGAGTCAGCCCGCTCGCGCTTCGTGGCCGGACGCTCACAGCTTGATGCCGCCAGCGAGTCAAGCAGACTGCTCAACAAAAAGTTCGAGGTGGGCTACGTAGAGATTACCGAACTCATACAAGCTCACTCCACCCTCACGTCAGCCCGTCATGAACTGCTTCAGGCCAAATATATGGCAGTATTGGCCCGTAAAATGGTGGAATATCTGCGCACATCAACCGTAACACTCTAAAAAACTCACCACAAAGCATATATGAAATTGACTAAAACAACCGCCATTGCCGCCGCCGCAATGATTGCTGCCTGCGCCGCCTCGTGCAGCCACAAGCAGGAGATCAAGCTCGTGACCGACACCGTGACCACCGGTTCCATCAGCGAATCAGTGACCGCTACCGGTACTCTGGAATCAGTCACCACGGTCGACGTGGGTACTCAGGTAACAGGCATTATCGACAAAATCTACGTAGACTACAACTCCGAAGTAAAACAGGGCCAGCTTATAGCCGAAATCGAAAAAGTGCTGCTGCAAAGCGAGCTGGCATCGGCCGAAGCCAACGTGGAGAGCGCAAGAGCCAACTATGAATATGCCAAGGCAAACCATGAGCGCAACCAGAAACTGCACGACCAGAAACTGATCAGCGACTATGAGTTTGACACATCGGTCAAGGACTACGAAGTGGCCCGTACGACCTACGATAAGGCCAAAGCCGACAGAGTAAAGGCAGCCAAGAACCTTAACTATGCCGAAATCTATTCACCGATCGACGGCATCGTGATCTCGCGTGATGTAGAGGTGGGCCAGACTGTGGTTTCGGCCATGACGGTAGCCAACCTGTTCACCATAGCCGATCTTGACAACATGAGAGTGGTGGCCGACGTGGACGAGGCAGACATAGGCCAGGTGCGCGAAGGACAGTCGGTGACCTTCACCGTCGACGCATATCCTGACGATGTGTTTGAAGGCACTGTGATGCAGAAACGCCTCAACCCCACGACCGAGAGCAATGTGGTGACATATGAAGTGATTGTGTCGGCATCTAATCCAGAACATAAACTCATACCAGGCCTCACCGCAAATCTGACCATCTACCAGAGCCGTGAGAATGACGTGCTCCTTGTACCGGTCAAGGCTACCAGATTCATTCCGCGCGACATGGACGTGACTCCGTTTGAAGCAGCGTCACCGTCAGAAAAACGGGTGTGGAAGGTCAACGGTGCAGAGATAGCTCCGGTCACCATCACCATAGGAGCGTCTGACGGACTCAACTATCAGGTACTGTCAGGACTGCAGAAAGGTGACGTTGTGGCCATGGAATATTCGGCAGCTCCCGAACCCGGCGACAACAGCGAAACCGCACGGTCACCTTTCGCCCCCAAACCACCGAGCAAAAAGAAATAATCCGTGACTGCTATGTCAAAACGCGAGATCATAAAAATAGAAAACCTGAAACGCGACTTCATGGTCGGCGGAGAGAAAGTGCATGCGCTGCGCGGAGTGTCATTCACGATCCACGAAGGAGAATTCGTAACGATCATGGGCACCTCCGGCTCAGGCAAATCGACATTGCTCAACACATTAGGCTGTCTCGACACTCCTACTTCAGGCGAATACATACTCGACGGAGTGAACGTGAGGACAATGAGCAAGAATGAACGAGCCAAGCTGCGTAACCGCAAGATCGGCTTTGTGTTCCAGAACTATAACCTCTTACCCAAGACTTCATCGATCGAAAACGTGGAGCTACCGCTGCTCTACAATTCATCTGTCACCGCAAAGGAGCGCAGGGAGCGCGCCATAGAGGCTCTGAAAGCCGTAGGGCTGGCCGACAGGCTCTATCACAAGAGCAACCAGATGAGCGGCGGTCAGCAGCAACGTGTGGCCATAGCCCGCGCGCTGGTCAACGATCCGGTGATCATACTGGCCGATGAAGCTACAGGTAACCTCGACACCCGCACATCGTTCAGCGTGCTGGTACTGTTTCAGGACCTGTACCGCCGCGGACGCACCATCATCTTCGTGACCCATAATCCGGAGCTTGCCGCATTCTCCTCACGCAACATCGTGCTACGTGACGGCCGCATCATCTCCGACACCATCAACCCCAATCCGGCATCAGCCAAAGAGATGCTCGATTCACTGCCTAAAGACGAAGATTAAGGAGCCATGAATTTCATCAACTTACTGAAAATAGCGGTCAAAGCACTAAGCCGCAACAAGCTGCGCGCCGCATTGACCATGCTCGGCATCATCATCGGCATAGCCGCGGTGATCTGTATGCTGGCCATAGGCCAGGGCTCGAAAGAGAGCATCAAGGCCCAGATCTCGGAAATGGGTTCAAATATGATCATGATCCATCCTGGAAACATGCAGCGTGGAGGCGTGCGCCAAAGCGCCGATGATATGCAGACGCTTAAAGTGTCGGACTATGAGGCGCTGCGTGACAGGACGGCATATCTGGCGGCAGTCAGCCCCATGGTGCAGAGTTCAGGCCAGATGGTCGTGGGCAACAACAACTGGCCCTCAAGCATCTATGGTGTGACTCCGGAATATCTCGACATACGCAAACTGGCCGTCGATGAAGGGCAGATGTTTACCGAAGCTGACATAAAGTCCGCAGCCAAAGTCTGCCTGATAGGCAAAACAGTGGCCGACAATCTGTTTCCAGGAATCGACAATCCGACCGGCCGCGTGTTGCGCTTTGGAAAGATACCGCTGACTGTGATCGGTGTGCTTCAGAGCAAGGGCACAAACTCCATGGGTATGGACCAGGATGACGTGGTCATAGCACCCTACACCACCGTGATGAAGCGAATACTCGCCGTGGACTATCTCGGAAGCATATTCGCATCTGCGCTCAGCGAAGAGACCACCGAAGAAGCCACCGACGAAATCACCACATTGCTGCGCCAGCTCCACAGACTCAACGCCGACGCCGATGATGACTTCGACATACGCTCACAACAGGAACTGAGCGAGATGATGAACTCGACTTCCGACATGATGACCGTGCTACTGACCTGCATAGCGTTCATATCGCTGATTGTGGGCGGTATAGGTATCATGAACATGATGTATGTGTCAGTCACGGAACGCACCCGAGAAATCGGTCTGCGCATGTCGATCGGCGCACGCGGAATCGACATACTGCTGCAATTCCTCATCGAGAGCATAATAATCTCGGTGGCCGGCGGTGTGATAGGCGTGATCGTAGGGTGCGGCGCCACCTGGGCCGTGGGCACCCTTGCCGGATGGCCGGTAAGCATCGTTGCATCATCGATAGTACTCTCGTTTGCGGTCTGCACAGTCACCGGCATATTCTTCGGCTGGGTACCCGCAGTAAAAGCATCAAACCTTGATCCTATCGAAGCCATCAGGTATGAATAAGAAAAAGAGCCTATATCTGCGTTTCGCTATCCATTTGCTCGCACTGATGATACTCTTCGTGCTCCCGGAAGTGATGATGAGTGTGGAGACGAGATCATCGTCACCGATGCAATGGCACTTCTATGGCAAAGCGCTGATATTCGTGGGAGTTTTCTACATTGAATATTATGCCGTGTTGCGCGGGCGCCCCGACGGGCGCCTGCTCACATGGCGTTTCACTGTCGAAAATATAGTGGTGATGGGAGTGGTGCTCACAACTTTATGGCTGCTCCGACCTCCAATCCCTCCACATGCCAATAATCACGGATATATGATCGTGTGGGTGAGAGATCTCGGCATGGTGGTGCTGACCATGGCTCTGGCGGTGGCAATGAAGCTGTCGGAACGCATACATCAGCTTGATGCACGACGCCGCGAGATGGAAGACACGCATCGCAGCGAAGAGCTGAAGCAGCTTAAAAGTCAGCTCAATCCGCACTTTCTTTTCAATGCACTCAACACTATCTATGCGCTGACGGAGATAGACAGCACTAAGGCTCGCGCGGCAGTGCACACCCTGAGCCGCATGCTACGCTATGCCCTATATGAAGCCGACAAGCCGACAGTGGCTCTCGGACGCGAAGTAGAGTTCATAGCCGACTATGTGAAACTGATGAAAATGCGTCTGGCCGGTTCAGTGCCGGTGACCACGCGGATAGAGTGTCCGGAGTCAATGGCTGATATGCCGATCGCTCCAATGCTCTTCATCTCGCCGGTAGAAAACGCGTTTAAACACGGGGTGACCGGATCACCTGACGACGAAATAATGATAAGCCTGATAGTGACCGGCAACGGCACCGTGGAGTGCACGGTCATAAACTACCTAAAGGAATCGGACACAACCACCCACTGCAATGGCAGACAATCCGGAGTGGGAATAGTCAACCTCAGGCGACGCCTTGAACTGATCTACGGCACAAAAGCAACGCTGACCACAAAAGCAGCGGATAATAAATTCGTGACATCGCTCAAAATCAGCGAAGCATATTCTTACGGAACTGCACGGGAGTGATACCGCGTGAACCGACAAACGCGCGGTGAAACACACTGCTTGATGAGAAACCGCTCTGACGGGCCACCTCCACAATACTGAGCTGAGGTTGGTCCGTCAGCAGTTTTTCAGCATGACGGAGCCGATAACTCCTGACCACAGCACTGAAATTTGCACCGAATCCCTCATTGAACACACGCGACAGATACGTGCGGTTGAGCGGCAACACGGACATCACGTCAATCAGCTTGAAATCAGCATTGAGATAAGGTCTGCACCGCTTGAACCACTCCTCGACCTGACTACGATAATCCGGTATCTTGTCTTCAAACTGCAAATCGTCAGCTTCGAAGTGGGCCGAACCGTCAACACCGCTACCGGCCTCAACCGACGTTTTAGCCTGAAACGGCTCCGGATCATTAGAAGTATCTATCTCAATATAAGGGCTAACGTGGTTCCAGCTTTTAAAAAACACGTAAATAAAGAAAAGTACGAGATTAAGTGTGTGTATAAACATAGGCCACACCCCGCCGACAAAAATCACAAAGCAGTAAGTGACCATCAATAGCGCAAGCCATATACCATAGAAGCGCAACCAGTGCAGCCCACGCTCAGCACCTTCACCAAGCTCTTCACCACACTTCTCGATATAATGCGGAAGTGCACGCAATATCAGCCGGCAAGCCACACACACATAACCGATATACATGAGCAGCAACGGCAGGCGGAACCACACGGCAAACGAGGATCTCAGGTGCCAGAGTTCATGATAGTTCCAGACAGGACTCACCGTTTCCCCGAGCATATGCGTCACCAGATAATAGGTAGCGCTAATCACAAAAAAAGGTGACATGAAGCACAAAACCCGACCAAGCCGAACCCAACCGGGCTTGATCAAATCTAACGGCAACAACAGAAGCAGAATCATATAGAATGTGCCACCGACAAGATAAGGAACGGATAGCACCCCTCCGATTGGCGCGATGGAAAAACCCATGAATCCGGCTACGGTAGCGAGCAGATAAGGGATTGACCACACAAAAATCACCAGAGCGAGCGCACCCTGCGCACGACCACGCCCCGGCTTGAACCATAGCAAAACGGCAGCCACGACAAGCAGGAGAGTCGAAGCCGCGTTCAGGTCATGAAACGCACGTTGGGCCAATGAAGTTAAATTGATCATATATGCCTGATGGGTGTGGTATGAGGAAATTCTGGTATTTCTAATATCGAGGCTAAGAGAGAGGTGAATGTTTATCTGCCAGAATATCGCTTTTTTAACAATATTTTAATTTCCTTGCAAAGATAAGTCTTTATTTCCGCATGGCAAAATATCTTGACATCACACCTTCATCAATGACATATCGCTGATTTTAAAACGATAAGCTATATAAATTTACTTTTTATCATCAAATTTTACCTTTTATCAATGCACATTTTTACTTAAAATGCGCAATTTTTACATAAAACTATACGTTAACTTACTATAATTTATCACGAATGAACTGTTGCGTAATCGACGATGAACCACTGGCTGCACAACTCATAGCCTCATATATAGAAAAGACTCCTTTTCTATCGCTCGGAGGAATATTTCACTCCGCCCAGGAAGCCGTGAGGCAAGTGCTCAATGGCGATTTTGACCTGATGTTTCTCGACATAAACATGCCCCAGCTCAATGGCATGGAATTTGCCAGACTGGTGCCTGACACAACCAGAATCATATTCATTACCGCATATGATTCGCATGCCATCGAGGCATTCAGAGTCGGAGCCGCTGACTATTTGCTCAAGCCCGTGAGTTATGAAGAGTTCGCATCAGCAGTGACACGCGTGCATCAGCGTATGGCCGCACACCAGCCGAAAACGTCACACACAGCGGCACCAAACAGCCATCTGCTGATAAAGAGCAATCATAAATATGAGCAGATCGATGTCAATGAGATAATCCACATCGAGGGACTGAAGGATTACGTAAAGATATATATGCGCGGCAACCGGTCGGTGGTGACACTATCGTCAATGCGCGCACTTGAAGAATATCTGCCGCCACAGAAGTTCATGCGGGTACACCGCAGCTATATAGTCAACACAGGTGGCATAATATCAATCGAGCGTAACCGCCTGACCATGATAAACGGGACAAGCATACCGATAAGCGACGGCTACCGACAGGCCGTGGCTGACTACGTAGCTTCACACAATGTGTGAAGTTACAACTATTTTTAGTAACTTTGCGACGTGAAACGCATAATACTGTACATAGCCTGTCTGCTGCTTGCCGTGAGCCAACCGAAAGCCGAGGTGACGGCCTCGCTGCTCACGGCCTCCCCCGGCGGCGAAATCTATGAGCTTGACGGCCACACAGGACTGCGGCTTCGCGACCCGGCGAGAGGGGTGGACATGGTAGTGAACTGGGGGGTGTTTGATTTCGACACGCCAAATTTCGTTTACCGTTTCGTAAAAGGTGAGACCGACTATATCTGCGCGGCCATAAGCACTGACCGCTTCATAGACTCCTATCTGCGGCAGGGACGCAGCATCACCGAACAAACTCTCGATCTCACTCCGTCACAGGCTGAGGAGCTTTTCATGCTCGCGTCAGAAAACCTTTTGCCAGCCAACCGCGTTTATCGTTACAGCTATATCCATGACAACTGCGCCACGCGACCGCTACTCATGATTGAAAAGGCGGCAGGACGCACACTGATAGCCGACGGAGAGCCGTCGGGCCTCACGTTCAGAGATGAGATGACTGCCAATCACAGGCTTTATCCGTGGTATCAATTCGGAATTGACCTTGCCTTAGGCTCAGGACTCGACGTAAATACCACCACGAGGGAGATAGCATTCTCTCCTCTAAGACTGCAAGGACTTATGAAAAAGTCGGGGATAGTGAAGGAAACGATCGTGCACGGATCGCCCACGCTTGTCCACAATCCGACACCATGGTGGCTCAGCCCATTGGCCTTCGGCTGGCTGACAATGCTGATCACTGCACTGATAACCATGCGCGACATCAGGCACCACAGGGTCAGCCGCTGGCTCGACACCATCGAGTTTTCGCTATTCGGACTATGTGGTTGCGTAATTGCATTCTTAGTATTTATCAGCTCTCACTCAGCGACTTCACCCAACTGGCTCCTCGTGTGGCTGAATCCGGTGTGTCTGCTCGGCGCAATTCTGCCATGGATAAAATCTGCAAAAAAGTGGTTAAATTACTATCATTTTGCTAACTTTGCAGTTCTGATTGTGTGGCTGATCATCTGGCCACTGACCGGACAGCACCTCAACGCGGCATTCCTGCCGTGGATAATAACAGACCTTATGCGCTCAGGCGCAAACATTTATATATGTCGAAAAAGCTAATCCACTCACCGGCCCGCACTGCGGCTGCCATAGCGCTGCTCGCCACTCTATCATGCGCGCTGCCCCTGCAGGCAGCCGAGAGTGCCGCGTCCAAGCGTCCGCAACTCGTGCTCAGCATCATGGTGGACGGACTCCGGGCGGATTACCTGCAACTACTGTCGGAATATTTCGGTCCTGACGGCTTCAACCGGCTGACCGGTGGCGGCGTGATGATCGAGAACGTGGATTACGGTCCGGGAGTAGACCGCGCCGGCGCTGTGGCTATGCTCTATACCGGAGCCGCACCCTCGGCCAACGGCATATCGACCGCCACTGTATATGACACAAAACGGCATATAGAGCAGCCCGCTCTGCTTGACCCTTCAAAGATCGGCAACTATACTGAAGAGACACTCTCGCCCTCAGCCTTGCTCACATCGACCCTCAGCGACGAATTGAGGATAGATGGGGCGGGAGCCTCATACGTACACTCCATAGCGCCAGATGCCGCATGTGCCATCATCATGGCAGGACACTCAGGCAACAGCGCATTCTGGATCAACGACATCAACGGCAACTGGGCCACGACGACACATTATAAAGATGTGCCGACTCCGATAAGTAACCGCAACTTCACCTCGCCCCTCTCGATCCGCATTGACACCATGCGTTGGGAGCCGGCCATGAAGCTTGACCGCTATCCGGCACTCCCCGCCCACAAGCGCCACTATCCGTTTGCCCACACATTCAGCCGCAGCGATGCCGACGTCTACCGTCTGTTCAAGCAGTCTGCTCCGGCCAACACGGAAGTCACTGCACTCGCTGCAGAATATATCAAGGCCATGCGTCTTGGCAAACGCGGGTCGACAGATATGCTCAATCTGGGCTACACCGTGACCCCCTATCCCGGCAGCAGCGACATCGACAGCCGCCTGGAGACAATGGACTCATACATAAGGCTCGATCGTGAGTTGGCCCGCTTGTTCAAGGTCGTTGACGAACAGGTCGGCAAAGATGGCACAGTCGTGCTCCTTGCGGGCACTCCCCTGCCCCCGCCTACCGAGCCTTACGATCCGCAGTGGGGAATACCGACAGGTGAATTCTCGTCGCGCAAGGCTCAGTCGCTGCTCAACATGTTCCTCATTGCCCAATACGGCAACGGAGAATGGGTGACCGACTTCCATGGAGGTGCCTTCTATCTCAATCAGGACCTGATCAAGAGCAAAGGACTTGACCATGAGCAAGTGCGCTCGGAGGCAGCGAAATTCCTCTGCCGCATGAGCGGCGTGGCATCAGCCTACACCATTGACGACATACTCGAAAACCGCGCAGGCTCCGATCCGGAGCGTCTGCGCCGCAACACTGTGGCCGCTAAAGCTGCCGACGTGTATATCACGATATTACCCGGGTGGGAACTGGTGGACGATTTCCACCCGCTCAACACCACCCGCACCACACAGCGCGCCGTGGCCACTACAGCCCCGGTTATCATATATGCTCCGACGATAATCGAGGCCGGACGCATAGACACACCAGTCGACGCACTGCAGATTGCACCGTCGATGGCAAGAATACTGCGCATACGATCACCGAACGGAGCCGGACTTCCGGCCTTGTCTGCCCTGTTTGCTCCAAAACAAAAATGACTCATAACCACACCTATTATATATATAATTAATCCAAGCAACAAGAACTCTGACATCAAAACAACGCTATGTCATTCACATCATTTTTAAATAAAGTATTCGGCAATAAATCTCAGCGCGACCTGCGTGAAATCCAGCCTATCGTAGACAAAATCAATGCTATTGGACCTCAGTACAAGAACCTGTCAAACGACGAACTGCGCAGCAAAATTGATGAGGTACGCGCCGACATACGTTCGGTTGTGGCTCCCCATGAGGAAGCCATAGCCTCAATTAAATCCGATATAGAAAACACTGCTTTCGACAAACGTCAGCCTCTGTGGGACAAGATTGACGAACATGAGAAACAGATACTTGACGCTATCGAAGACAAGCTCAATGAAAACCTGCCCGTGGTCTTCGCCACACTGCGCGAAACGGCAGCCCGCTTCGCCAACGCAGAAAATGGCGAAGTAGTGGTGACTGCCACACAGCGCGACCGCGACATGGCCGCTGAAGGACGTGATTTCGTGCGCATTGAAGGCGACAAGGCCATCTACTCCAACCATTGGCTCGCAGGCGGCAACGACCTGAAGTGGGATATGGTGCACTACG
>CAZKRV010000026.1:0-16607 GCA_964555345.1 uncultured Bacteroides sp. | reverse complement strand
CTTCCACTTTCTTTTTGGGATTAAGGCAGTTGTCACAATTTCCGCAATTATCCTCCGTGTATTCTTCTCCGAAATAGTGAAGCAAGGTTTTGCGCCGGCACACAGATGACTCAGCATAGCAGGCCGTTTCCATCAGGAGCTGCTTGCCGATTTCCTGTTCGGCCACGGGCTTGCCCTGCATGAATTTCTCCATCTTGTGGAGATCTTTAGCAGAGTAGAACGTTATGCACTGGCCTTCGCCGCCATCACGGCCGGCGCGTCCGGTTTCCTGATAATAGCCTTCAAGTGATTTTGGCATATCGTAATGGATCACGAAGCGCACATCGGGCTTGTCGATGCCCATGCCGAAAGCGATAGTGGCCACGATCACGTTGATCTCTTCACGTAAAAAGGCATCTTGATTAGCCGAGCGCGTAGCCGAATCCATTCCGGCATGATAGGCCCTGGCCTTGATGTCGTTTACCTGAAGCATTACGGTCAGTTCCTCTACTTTTTTTCTCGACAGACAATAGATGATGCCGCTTTTACCGTCATGATTCTTGATATAGCGGATTATATCTCTGTCAATATTGGCCGTCTTAGGCCTGATTTCATAGTAGAGGTTGTCACGGTTAAACGATGACTTGAACACTGCGGCGTCGGTCATCGCCAGGTTT
This sequence comes from uncultured Bacteroides sp., assembly GCA_964555345.1. GTDB lineage: Bacteria > Bacteroidota > Bacteroidia > Bacteroidales > Muribaculaceae > UBA3263. The sequence continues at coordinate 15,951 of CAZKRV010000026.1, read as the reverse complement.
TTCTGAATATCATGCTGCACCTTTGGTGTGGCAGTAGCCGTCAAGGCTATCACCGGGCGCGAGCCGATTTCATTTATTATCGGTCTGATCCGCCTGTATTCCGGCCTGAAGTCATGGCCCCACTCCGATATGCAGTGCGCTTCATCAATGGCATAGAACGATATTTTCACGTTCTTCAGGAATTCGATATTGTCTTCCTTGGTCAATGATTCCGGTGCCACATAGAGGAGTTTGGTCTTGCCGCTGACCACATCGCTTTTCACTTGATCTATCGCCGAACGGTTGAGCGACGAGTTCAGGAAGTGGGCCACTCCATCGTCCTCGCTAAAATTGCGCATGGCATCGACCTGATTCTTCATCAGTGCTATCAATGGAGAGACCACGATTGCCGTACCCTCCATCATCAGCGAAGGGAGCTGATAGCAGAGCGACTTGCCGCCGCCGGTGGGCATGAGCACAAACACGTCGTGTCCATCAAGCAGCGTGTGGATTATCTCTTCTTGATTACCCTTGAATTTGTCGAATCCGAAATGTCGTTTCAGTTCGGCCACAAGGTTTGTCGGATTTGCCATGGATTTAAAGTTGGGGATAATTGAAATGTGATAGCGGTGGGTAGAGCGAGTATCTTTCAGTCGGGAATCTGCTGGCTTCTGAATTATATTAGGGTTGAGGGTTAACGGGAGGGTATTGAAGGCCGCGCGGTCATTTGATCACGTCGGTCTCAAAATGCGCCTGGAGAATCTTCTCCATCGCATAATCGCGGGTAACTGTGAATTGTTTAATATCGGTTGATGGGATTTCAAACATGGCGTCGACCATTATAGACTCCACTATGGAGCGGAGTCCGCGGGCGCCGAGTTTATATTCGATCGCTTTGTCCACGATCAGGTCGAGTGCTTCAGGTGCAAACGTGAGCTTAACTCCGTCAAGCGCAAACATCTTCTCATATTGGCGGGTGATGGCGTTTTTGGGCTCGGTCAGCACCCGACGCAGTGCGTCGCGGTCAAGTGGATCGAGGTGAGTCAGAATGGGCAGACGGCCTATTATCTCCGGAATCAGACCAAAGGACTTCAAGTCCTGCGGAGCCACGTACTGGAGATAATTGTCACGCTGTATCTTCTGCTTGGCGGCATCGGTAGAATATCCGACCACGTGGGTGTTCAGGCGATGTGCGATTTTTCGCTCTATGCCGTCAAAAGCACCGCCGCAGATGAAGAGTATATCCTTGGTGTTGACCGGGATCATCTTCTGCTCCGGGTGCTTGCGCCCACCTTGCGGGGGCACATTGACGATGGAGCCTTCGAGCAGCTTGAGCAGACCTTGCTGCACACCCTCGCCGCTCACGTCGCGGGTGATGGAGGGATTGTCACCCTTGCGGGCTATCTTGTCGATCTCATCAATGAACACGATGCCGCGCTCAGCTTTCTCCACATCATAGTCGGCAGCCTGGAGCAGGCGGGTCAGCAGGCTCTCTATATCCTCGCCCACATAGCCGGCCTCGGTAAGCACCGTAGCGTCGACGATGGTGAACGGCACGTCAAGCAGCCGCGCTATAGTCTTAGCCAGCAGAGTTTTGCCGGTACCGGTAGGACCGACGATGATGATATTGCTCTTTTCAATATCAACATCATCGGCTGTGTCGGCATCATGTTTCTGGGCCAGACGCTTATAGTGATTGTAGACGGCCACTGACAGATACTTCTTGGCATCGTCCTGACCGATCACGTACTGATCCAGAAATTCGCGTATCTGCTTAGGCTTAGGCACCGACTTCATGGCATCGGCCGCCGATGCCGGTGCTCCCGGCTTGCCGCCCTTGGCCTTGCTTTTGCCGCCGTTGGCTTCCTTCTCCATCTCCGCGATCATGTCGGCAATCTGCTTGACACAGTCTGTGCAGATCAACGCCTCAGGATCGTTGGGCGATGGCACCAGGGCCGCATCAGGCGAATAAGGGCCTCCGCAGAAACTGCAATTTCGGTTATGAGTCTTTTTTGCCATCAGTGGGTCAACGTTTGGCTTTGACGAGAACCTGATCGATCATACCGTACTTGCAGGCTTCATCGGCAGTCATCCAATAATCGCGGTCACTGTCGCGCTCCACCTTTTCAAGCGGCTGACCGGAATGGTCGGCTATGATGGTATAGAGTTCATGTTTGAGTTTAAGTATCTCGCGTGCGGTGATCTCGATGTCGCTCGCCTGACCCTGCGCGCCACCCATCGGCTGATGGATCATCACGCGCGAGTGCTTCAGCGCAAAGCGCTTGCCTTTGGCACCGGCCACGAGCAGCACTGCGGCCATCGAGGCGGCCATACCGGTGCAGATCGTAGCCACGTCGCTCGAAATATACTGCATCGTGTCGTAGATACCGAGTCCGGCATAAACCGAGCCGCCGGGAGAGTTGATGTAGATGCTCACGTCTTTGCCGGGATCGGCTGAATCAAGATAGAGCAACTGGGCCTGGATCACGTTGGCCGAATAGTCATCGACCTGAGTGCCCAGAAATATGATACGGTCCATCATCAGGCGCGAAAACACGTCCATCTGGGCCACGTTCAGCTGACGCTCCTCGATGATTGTCGGAGATATGTAGCTCGAGGTGATGGCCGAAGTATATTGGTCAAACACCAGGGGATTCACTCCGCAATGCTTGGTCGCAAAGTTCCTGAAATCTGTCTGAATGTTGTTCATTTGAGCTGATTTTTCCTTTCGTTCAATTGATTTTCAATACAAAGTTACAAACTTTGTGTGGATTTATGCAAATTTTTTATCTCAATTTTTATGTTTTACAACACACTTATAAACGCTCATCCCATTCTTAATTATATTTAAAATAGGTGGATTTAACGATTTTTGCGTAACTTTGCACTCATTAACCAATCACAGAAGTCATGAAAGAATATGCTCCCACTGACAGAATGCGCGCCATCATAGCCGACAATAATCTGCTGCTGATGGCCCTGAGCCGCTTCGGTATCCCGCTCGGGTTCGGCGACATGACGATCAGCCGTGTCTGTGAAAACTCTGGCGTGGACTGCGGGACGTTTCTGGCTGTTGCCAACCTTATCAGTGACAAAAGGCCGCTCACCAAACCTGCCTTATCGCTTGAGGCGCTCATCAGCTACCTGAAAAATGCCCACACATATTTTCTCGATTTCATACTTCCGACAATCCGCCATAAACTCATCGGTGCCATCAGCAACTCTGCTGCCGGGCGCGACCTGACGGTGCTTATTCTCCAGTATTACGACGAATATGTGGACGAGGTGCGCCGCCATATGAGCTATGAAAACGACGTCGTTTTCTCCTACGTCGAGTCGCTGCTGCGCGGCGAGCGCCCTGCCGGATTCAGCATTGCCGCGTTCGAGGCCAACCACAAGCCCATAGCCTCCAAGCTGCACGAGCTGAAAGATATATTCATCTGCCACTATTCCGATGCCGGAGGTAGCATTGACCTGCTGAACTCCACCCTGTTTGACATAATCACGTGTGAACATGACCTGATGTCGCACTGCCGGGTTGAGGACGAACTGTTTATCCCCGCGGTCGAGGAACTGGAAGAGAGACTCCTGACGGACTCCGGCGGCAATGACGGTGACGATACCGGCCGCTCGGCCGAAACCCAGCAGGGAGAACTCACCGAGCGCGAAAAGGACGTGATCAGGTGCGTAGCCCGGGGTATGGCCAACAAAGAGATCGCCGATGAGCTATGCCTGTCTGTCCACACCGTCACCACCCATCGGCGCAACATCAGCGCAAAGCTCAACATTCACTCCACCGCAGGCCTCACCATCTACGCGATAATCCACAATTTACTCAGCCTTGACGAGATCCGTTTATTGCAGAAATAGAAGCACTTATCTCTACGCTTCATGATTATTTACGCAAAAAGCTTTATCACTCGGCAATTTTTTCATATATTTGTAAGTTAGAAACTGAAAAATAACCCATCATATACCAAGCCAGACATGAAATTCAACGTGCAGAGCAAAGCGCTCTATGGACAAGCAGCAGCCGTTAGCAAGGTGATCAATTCCAAAAATCCGATGCCGATCCTCAACAACTTCCTTGTGGAACTTCGTGACGGAATTCTCTACATCACCGCTTCCGATCTGGAAAATACACTCACCGCCAGTGTGCCCGTGCTCGAAGCCGAGGGCGAAGGCAAATTCTGCGTAGATGCCCGCCGTCTGACAGATCTGCTGAAATCCATGCCCGACATCGGCATTACATTCAACATCAATGACGACAACCTGGCGATTGAAGTGACCTACAACGGCGACAAAGGCAAATTCGACTTCATCGGAATCAACGGCAATGAATACCCCTCCACCGATGTTGCTGCCGGCGATGATGCCATCAACTTTACCGCTCCATCCGACCAGATCCTCAACGGCATTGACAATACCATGTTTGCTGTGGGCAGTGACCAGCTCCGCCCCCAGATGATGGGTATCTTCTGGGATGTCAAGCCCGAAGGCATAACTTTCGTGGCTACCGACACCCGCAAACTCGTGAAATACTTCTCCGCGCTCTCCGCTCCCGGAGTGACCGGATCCTGCATCATGCCGGTCAAACCCGCCGCTGTGATCAAAAACGTATTTCCACGCGACACTCCCGTCAGCGTGACCATCGACTCCAAGCGAGCCATGCTCAAGTCGGAAAATATCACCTTCTCCTGCCAGCTCCTTAAGGGCAATTTCCCTGACTACAACCGCGTCATACCCACTGCCAACCCCTACACCATGACCGTCGACCGCGGCACATTCCTCTCCGCCATGCGTCGCGTGGCCGTGTTTGGCGATCAGGGTCAGAACCAGGCCAAGCTGCGCATCACCCCCACCGAAGTCACCATCAAGGCCGTCGACAATAACTACTGCACCAGTGCCGTCGAGACCATACCATGCGACTTCAACTGCCAGGAAATGGTCATCGGCTTCAGCGCACCTTACGTGATGGAGATCTTCTCCACCATCTCCACCGAAGAAGTGGTGATCAACCTCTCCGATCCCTCGCGCCCCGGAGTTTTCATGCCCTCCGAAAATGCGCCCGAGTCCGAGCTGCTCATGCTGCTCATGCCCATGAACGTAAGCGAATTTTAATGGAACTCATACTCACCAAACCCATCATATTCTTCGATCTGGAAACCACCGGTGTGAATTTCCAGACCGACAGGATCGTTGAGCTGTCATATATCAAGGTACACCCCAACGGCACCGAAGAAGAGCGCACCTACCGCATCAATCCGGGCATTCACATTCCGGAAGAAGCCACTGCAGTTCACCACATCTCCGATGCCGACGTGGCCGACAAACCTCATTTCAAGGAGATAGCCCGCGAAGTGGCCCGCACATTCACCGGCTGCGACATAGGTGGCTTCAACTCCAACCGCTTCGATCTTCCCCTGCTCATGGAGGAATTCATCAGGGCCGGCGTTGACTTTGATGTCTCCCGATGCCGGTTTGTCGATGTACAGACCATCTTCCACAAGATGGAACAGCGCACCCTTTCTGCCGCCTATATGTTCTACTGCGGCAAGGAACTTGACGGCGCTCACTCGGCCAATGCCGACACCCGTGCCACATACGAGGTACTGAAAGCCCAGCTTGACCGCTACCCCACCCTCCAGAACTCGATCGAATTCCTCTCGCAATTCTCCACCCAGAAGCGCTCTGCCGATCTGGCCGGACGCATAGTCTATGACGACAAGGGCCACGAGATATTCAATTTTGGCAAATACAAGGGCAAAAACGTGGAAGAGATCTTCCGCAAGGAACCGGGCTATTACGGCTGGATGATGAACGGTGATTTCGCCGCCAACACCAAGCAGGTGATCACCCGCATCTACACCCGTATGCGTCAACAATAATATTCTCCCACCCGATCCATTCTCAGCCAATGCTCAGAGGAAAGCATATCATACTCGGTGTAACCGGTGGCATAGCTGCCTACAAATCCGCCATTCTCGCACGCCTGCTGGTCAAGGCCGGCGCCGAAGTGCAGCCGGTCATGACTCCGGCTGCCAAGGAGTTCATCACTCCGCTCACACTTTCTACGCTGACAGGCAAACCGGTTATCAGCGAATTCTTTACCCGCAACACCGGCGAATGGCACTCCCATGTCGACCTCGGACTATGGGCCGATGCCATGGTGGTGGCACCAGCCACGGCAAGCACCATCGCCAAGATGGCCAACGGCGTGGCCGACAATATGCTGGTCACCACCTATCTCTCGGCCAAGGCTCCGGTTTTCATAGCACCCGCCATGGACCTCGACATGATGGCCCACCCCTCCACCACTCGCAATCTTGAATTGCTCCGCTCCTACGGCAACCACATCATCGAGGCTGCCAGCGGCGAACTCGCCTCGCACCTTACCGGCAAGGGGCGCATGGAGGAACCCGAACGCATCGTGGCGCGCCTTGAAGAATTTTTCGCTTCATCGGCTGACCTTAAAGGAAAAAAAGTGCTGATCACCGCCGGTCCCACCTACGAAAAGATAGACCCCGTGCGCTTCATCGGCAACTACTCCACCGGCAAGATGGGCTATGCGCTCGCTGACGAAGCCGCTTCGCGCGGAGCCGATGTCACCGTCATCAGTGGCCCCGTGTCCGTAAAGCCCGCCTGCCCATCGGTCCATATAGTGCCTGTTGAATCGGCGCTTGAGATGCTGGATGCTGCCGAAAGCGCTTTTGATTCTGCCGACGTGGTGATTCTCTGCGCTGCCGTAGCCGACTATCGTCCCGCCGATCCCAAGGCTACGAAGATCAAGCGCGAAGGCCACGAAGCTCCGGTCCTAACCCTGCTCAAGAATCCCGACATTGCCGCTACCCTCGGCGCCCGCAAGCGCCAAGGTCAGCTCATGGTCGGATTCGCTCTCGAAACTGACCGCGAGATGGACCATGCCGCTGACAAGCTGCAGCGCAAGAATCTCGACATGATCGTGATGAATTCCCTTCGCGACCCGGGAGCCGGCTTCGGCACCGACACCAACAAAGTGACCATACTCGACCGCAGCGGCCGCCGCACCGTTTTCAGCCTCAAGTCCAAACGCGAGGTTGCTGCCGACATTATCGACCACATCGTATCACTCAGCCTATGAATTTAAGGACCATAGCCGCATCAACGCTCATGGCAGGAGCCTCATGCGTCGCCACATATGCCCAAGAACTCAACTGCCGGGTTGAATTCAACACCCAGCAGCTGCAAAACGTAGGTTCCTCTGTGTTCCAGACTCTCCAGGAGGCCGTCAGCGACTACATGAACACCACGAAATTCTCCGAAGCGCAGATCGCCAACTCGGAGAAGATCGAGTGCCAGCTCTTTTTCACCATCGGAGAATATGAAGACGGTGTGGCCAAAGGGTCGCTCCAGATTCAGGCTATACGTCCGGTTTACAACACTTCCTACACCACCACCCTCCTCAATTTCAAGGACAATAAGATCGACTTCTCCTACTCTGAAGGCGAACCGCTTGTCTTCTCTGAAAATTCCATGGAGAGCCAGCTCACGGCCATACTTAACTTTTATGCTTACCTGATCCTGGCCATGGACTTCGACTCCTTCAGTCCGAAAGGCGGCGAAGTTTTCTGGCAGAAACTCGCCACCATAGTGCAGCAGGCACAGTCATCGGGCGAAGTGGGCTGGAAGGCCTTCGAAGATACCAAAAACAGATCGGCCGTGCTCAGTGCATACACCGATCCTGCCACCCGCGAACTGCGCGACCTCACTTATCAATATCACCGCACCGGACTCGACGAGATGGCACAAAGCCCCGACAAGGGCCGCGCCAACATCACATCGTCGCTCGAGATCCTGAAAAAGATCTACGATGTGGCCCCCATGTCGGTAGGTCTGTCAATGACCAAAGACGCTAAACTCGACGAACTGGTCAATGTTTACTCCAAAGCCCCGCAGACCGAGCGCGAGCGAGTCTATGAAACCCTCTACCCGCTCTATCCCACCGAAAGCCAACGCCTCGACAAGATCAAGAAAGGAAAGACTAAATAATGCTTCTGCGACTCCACATATCCAACTATGCCCTGATCGACAGCATCGACATTGACTTCACACGAGGACTCAACATCATCACCGGCGAGACCGGTGCCGGCAAGTCAATCATGCTCGGGGCCATGAGTCTGCTGCTCGGGGCCAGAGCCGATGCCAGGGCCGTAAAGAGATCGGAGGCGAAGTCAGTGGTCGAAGCGGTGTTTGACGTGAGCACCAACACTGCGCTCCGCGACTTCTGCATCAATGAAGATGTAGAGTGGGATAACTCTGAGTGCATCTTACGTCGCGAAATTCTCCCGTCAGGACGATCACGCGCATTCATCAACGACTCTCCCGTCACCCTCTCTGTTCTCGAATCGGTGGGACGCCGCCTCATCGACATTCATTCACAAAACCAGAATCAGCTACTCTCCGAGGCTGACTACCAGCGCAACGTCATCGACTCCCTCGCCTCTAACTCAGCGCTGCTTGCAGAGTCTTCCACACTCTATGCCGCTTGGCGCAAAGCTGAAAATAACCTGGCCGAAACCCGGCGCAGGATTGAGCAGAGCCGTGCTGACGAGGAATTCACCCGCTTCCGTCTCAGCCAGCTTGAAGATGCCGCGCTCGTCGAGGGCGAACAGGAAGAACTGGAAAAAGAGCGCGACATAATGGCCAACATGACGGAGATCAAGGAGGCACTGACCGATGCCCTCGCACTGCTCACCGACGGCGACTCAAATATAATAGGTGCCCTGTCCGATGCCTCAAGCTACTGCGAGAGCCTGACCGAAGTACTCGACGATGCTGCATCTCTTGCCTCCAGACTCGAATCCGCGCGCGTCGAGATCCAGGACGTTGCTGAAACCCTGGCCGACTACAATGCCAACCTTCAGGCTGATCCTGACGAACTTGAAGAGATCGAAGCACGCCTTGACAGGCTCTATTCGCTCCAAAGCCGGTTCAAGGTCGATAGCGAAAGTAAACTTATAGCGGTACGCGACGGATTGCGTGCCCGCCTCTCCATGCTCGACGATTCGTCTGTCACCCTCGGCGACCTCAAGAAAGAGGCCGATGCAGCACGCAAAGCTGCCGTAAAGGTTGCGGCCGAACTGTCTCGCCGCCGCAAGGAGGCAGCCGGCGAGTTTGCGTCATTGCTCAAAGAAACTGCGGCGCCGCTCGGCATGCCGAACCTTACGGTAATTGCCGACGTTTTAGATGACGAACTTGGCCCGTCAGGTGCCGACAAGGTGACGCTGCGCTTCGCCTTCAACAAGAATCAGACCCCGGTGGCCATTGGCGGCACCGCGTCAGGAGGCGAGGTGAGCCGACTGATGTTGTCGGTCAAATCCATCACGGCAGGCAGGCTTCTGCTCCCCACCATCATATTCGATGAAGTCGATACCGGTGTGAGCGGCGACGTGGCTAATCGCATGGGCGAGATGATGCGGCGCATAGCATCTGAACGACAGGTAATCACCATAACCCACCTGCCTCAGGTCGCGGCAAAAGGAGAAAGCCATTTCAAAGTCTACAAAGAAGATGACGAACTGGCCACCCACACCCGCGTGCGTCCCCTCTCCGAAGCAGAGCGCCGGGCCGAACTGGCTCTCATGCTATCAGGTTCGCCGACCGATGCCACTGCACTGGCCGCGGCCGACGTCCTGTTAAAGAAATAAGATTCCGGAATTCAAGATACAATAACAATGCAACGTACTGACTATATTTTTGGAATACGCACGGTCATGGAAGCAATCCAGGCCGGACGCGACATCGACAAAGTCCTGATCAAAAAAGAGCTTCGCGGCGACCTCATCGCCGAGCTGCTTGATCTGCTCAAGGCTCATCGTATCCCGGTGCGCCGTGTTCCGCTCCAGACCATCGACCGCATCACACGCAAGAATCATCAGGGTGTGGTGGCGATGTTGAGTGCGGTGACTTATCACCGCCTTGATCATCTGGTGCCCCAGCTCTATGAGGAAGGACGCCTCCCCTTCATTATCGTGCTCGACGGACTCACCGACGTGCGCAATTTCGGTGCTATTGCCCGCACTGCTGAGTGCGTAGGGGCCGATGCCATAGTGATCCCCGAACATGGATCGGTCAGCGTAGGCGGTGATGCCATCAAGACTTCCGCCGGAGCGCTCCTCCACATTCCGGTGTGTCGTGACCGCTCCGCCGCACTCGCCGTTAAGTTCCTTAAAGACAATGGCTACAAGATTGTAGCTGTGACCGAGAAGGCCGACGTGAACTACACCACCATTGACTACACCGTACCCGTGGCGCTGGTAATGGGCGCTGAAGACGTGGGCATATCACCCGAAGTTCTTAAACTTGCCGACGCCGGTGCCTCTATCCCCATGTTTGGCGAAATAGGATCGCTCAACGTATCTGTTGCTGCCGGCGTAATGATGTATGAAGTGGTGCGCCAGCGACTGCTGGCCAATCTTGAAGTCATCTGACAAGTAGGCCGCCGATGTCATCTCCTTCTGCCGACAAATCACCGATGACCCTTGGCTCCGACTCCATCAGCCGCTTGCTGATGCAGTATTCGGTCCCGGCCATTATCGCGAGCGTAGCCACATCGCTCTACAACATTATTGACTCCATATTTATCGGCCAGGGCGTCAATGCCTTGGCCATATCCGGTTTGGCCATCACCTTCCCGCTGATGAATCTGGTCATGGCGTTTGTCATGCTGATTGCTGCTGGCGGTGCGGCCATATCATCAATTTTCCTTGGACAGAAAGACATCTCACGGGCCACCGATGTTGTCAACAACGTACTGTCTCTGAGCCTCGTTTCATCACTTATTGTGGGCGGAATCGGATTGGTGTTTCTTGATGATATCCTGCTCCTGTTTGGAGCCACAGCCGAAACCATTGGCTATGCGCGCGAATTCATGATCATAATACTCGCCGCCACCCCGATAGCGTTCGTGTTCATTGGACTCAACAACCTGATGCGCGCCACCGGTTATCCCAAGAAAGCCATGGTGTCGGCCCTTCTCTCCGTTGCCGTCAATCTTATCCTCTGCCCTATATTCATTTTTGTATTCGGTTGGGGCATAGCCGGTGCTGCAATAGCCACCGTCTTTGGCCAGACGGCTGCATGCGTTTGGGTGCTGTGCCACTTCCTCTCATCAAAGAGCTATGTGAGACTGCGCTGGCGCGGCAAATGGCTCTCTTGGCCCATCATACGCCGCATCAATGCCATCGGACTCGCACCGTTCCTGATGAACGTATGCTCCTGCGTGGTGGTCGTGTTCATTAACAAGTCACTGCTCCACTACGGGGGTGACGATGGCAACCTCTGTGTCGGCGCATTCGGTATCATAAACCGCGTCACCATGTTCTTTGTCATGATAGTCTTTGGTGTCACTCAGGGCATGCAACCCATTCTTGGCTTCAACTACGGAGCCGGAAACTGGGAGCGCGTGCGCCACACTCTTAATATCGGCATATGGGTCGGTGCAGCCATCACCACACTCGGATTTGCTGTAGGCGAACTCTTCCCCGACGAAGTCAGCCGATTCTTCACCGTCGAACCGACACTCATCGACATATCGCGTCACGGCTTCCGCATTTACTATATTTTCCTCCCCATGGTCGGTTGCCAGATCATAATCCAGAATTTCTTCCAGGCCATCGGCAAACCCTCCTACTCCATTTTCTTGAGTCTTACGCGCCAGCTTCTCTACCTCATACCCTTCCTCCTCATTTTCCCACCCATTTGGGGCATCGACGGAGTCTGGGGCGCCATGACCGGCAGCGATGCCCTTGCCTTCTTCACGGCAATCGTCACCCTGATCATAGTCATGCGTAGACTCAATCGACAATTCCGCCTTAACTGACCTTATGCTACACCGACTGCAACTAAGACTGAAACCTGACGTGGCCTATAACGACCTGAAGCTGCGCACCTACGTTTCCACCCAACTCGGCATTGATGTCAACCGCATCACCGGAGTGCTTGTGACCAGACGTAGCATTGATGCGCGCCAGAAGCAGGTCATGATAAATCTTGTCGTGACAGTGGCGGTCGACGAACCCGTTCCCGCACCGGAGTCCATGGCTCTCTCTATAGACTATAAACCTGTGGCGCCTGACGCTCCCGTAGTCATAGTGGTCGGAGCAGGTCCTGCCGGACTCTTCGCCGCACTCCGCTTGATCGAATTAGGCATCAGGCCTATCGTGCTTGAACGTGGCAAGGACGTTGACTCCCGGCGCCCCGACATGGCCCGCATAGCCCGCGAAGGAATTGTCGACCCCGACAGCAACTACTGCTTTGGCGAAGGTGGTGCCGGAGCATTCTCCGACGGCAAGCTCTACACCCGCAGCAAAAAGCGCGGCTCGGTTGAGAAGATACTGTCCGTACTCTACCGCCACGGAGCATCGGCCGACATACTCGTCGACGCTCATCCACATATCGGCACCGACCGCCTTCCAAGTGTGATCCGCGCCATGCGCGAGACCATTATAGCCTGCGGCGGTGAAGTTCGCTTCGGCTGCCGCGTAACGGAACTCAACCTTGCCGACGGAGAGGTCACCGGCGTGCGCACCGCTGACGGCATGTCATTTTCCGGTCCCGTCATTCTGGCCACCGGACACTCCGCTCGCGATGTCTACCATATGCTCCTCGATTGCGGCATCTCGCTTGAGCCTAAAGGCATAGCGGTAGGTGTACGCCTTGAGCACCCGCAGGAACTCATCGATAGGCTTCAGTATCACTCCGCCAACGGACGTGGCAAGTATCTTCCCGCGGCGGAATATTCCATGCTCACCCGCGTCGACGGACGTGCTGTCTATAGCTTCTGTATGTGTCCGGGTGGATTCGTCATTCCCGCTTCGAGCGCCCCGGGCCAACTTGTGGTCAACGGCATGTCACCCTCCAATCGCGGCACCCGATGGTCCAATTCCGGCATGGTTGTTGAAGTGCTTCCTGAAGACGTGAAAGGCGATGACCCGCTTAAGATGATGCACTTTCAGGAAGAGATCGAACAACGGTTCTTCGCTGCATCACCCGACGGCTCACAAAAGGCTCCCGCACAACGACTCACTGACTTCATTGCGGGCAAACCGTCATCATCATTAGCCGATAGTTCCTATGCTCCCGGCCTATATCCCGCACGCGTAGATATGCTTCTCCCCGACTCCATCTCCTCACGGTTGCAGCAGGGATTTGCCGAATTCGGACGCAAACAGCGCGGATTTGTCACTGACCGGGCCACTGTAATCGGTGACGAAACGCGCACCTCCTCCCCCGTCAGAATCCCGCGCGACTCTGAGCGCCTGGTCCATATCGGCGTGGCCGGACTCTACCCTGCCGGTGAAGGGGCAGGCTATGCGGGAGGAATCGTCAGTGCGGCTATCGACGGCGAACGCGTTGCCGAGGCCGTCAGCTCGCAAATACGATCCAGAGTAGCCGACAGATAGCCAGTCCGCCCATCGCATAGAGAATCGCCCATATGATCCACCGGCGCAACGTGTGTCCGTCGCGTCGGCGCATCCATGCGTAAATCGATGCGCACACCATTCCAAACACGGACGAGACCACTATCCAGATCCATTTACTTCCCATATCGCAGATTTTTAAATAAAATAATTCGGCGGAACGCAGCTACTATCAGATCCCGAATAGTGTGCGTCCCGCCGAAGTTGTGTCGTTTTAAATCAAACGACAATCAATCAATTCCAGGCATCAACGATACCCATGAAGTCGGCTGCAGCCAGCGAAGCGCCGCCGATCAGGCCGCCGTCCACGTCAGGCTTTGCGAAGAGAGCCTTGGCGTTGCTCGGCTTGCAGCTGCCACCATAGAGGATCGAGCAGTTGTCTGCCACTTCCTTACCATACTTCTCGGCAATCACACCACGGATAAATGCGTGCATCTCCTGTGCCTGATCGTCGGTTGCGGTCTTGCCGGTACCGATAGCCCATACGGGTTCGTATGCGAGTATCAGTTTGCCGAAGTCCTCAGCGCTGAGTTCAAAGAGAGCTTCCTCGATCTGGGCCTTAACCACATTGAAGTAGCTGCCATCCTCACGCTGCTCCAGCACTTCACCGATGCAGAAGATGGGAGTGAGATTGTTTTCCAGAGCCAGGTTTACTTTGGTTTTCAGGATTTCGGAGGTTTCGCCATAATACTGACGACGTTCGCTGTGACCGAGAATCACGTAGTTAGCGCCGGTCGAAGCCACCATAGGAGCAGACACCTCGCCGGTGTAGGCACCCTTCACATGATCGGCGCAATTTTCTGCACCGAGGCCGAGCTTCTCACCGTTGATCACGGCGGCAACGGAGGCCAGATGAGTGAAAGGAACGCAGATCACCACGTCGCAGTTAGGTTTGCGCGAAGCCAGAGCTTCATTCACGTCTTTTGCCAGACCGACACCTTCACCGAGGGTGGTGTTCATTTTCCAGTTGCCGGCAACGATTTTCTTTCTCATAATCTTGTGGTTATGTTTATTTATTGAGATAATTCCGTAATTAATCAGGCCACAAATTTACGGAAAAATTTCCGTATTCTCAAATTTTATTTCTCGCGGTTTGAAAGCGAATGTGTCAGCGACGCAAACCACTCTCGGTCCGAGCTGCTCATCGCCACGCTGTCAAGAGCCTCTATTGCAGCAGCTGCCAGATCCGAAATCATCTTATGTATACGGGCAGGCAGACGCAATTCCTCATATATAGACCTGACTGCCGCAATCTTCTCTTCCGACGGAGCGGCACCGACCCAACGCCCCACCTCCTCGGGAGACTCGGCCATGGCGGTGATCAGCAGCCAGGTCTTCTTATCGTTGAGTATGTCACCACCGATCTGCTTGCCGAATGTCTCCGGATCGCCAAACGTGTCGAGATAATCGTCCTGAAGCTGAAATGCTAGACCGAGATTCACGGCAAACTCATTGATGGAACGGATTGTTGCCTCTCCCGCCTCGGCCATGATGGCACCAAGCTCACAGGCTCCGCCGAGTAGCACTGAAGTCTTCAGTCTGATCATCTCCATATATTCCTCCACCGTCACGTCCGTGCGGCTCTCGAAGTCCATATCCATTTGCTGACCCTCATAGATCTGCATTGCGGTAGTATTGAATATGTTGAGCACCTTAGGGAGCTTGTCGGGGTGACAGCGTGCCACCTCCATTGTCGCCAATGTCAGCATGGCATCACCGCTGAGTATGGCGGTAGTATCATTCCAGCGGCAATGCACCGTCGGACGGCCGCGGCGCGTTTCCGCCCTGTCCATCACGTCATCATGGAGCAACGTGAAATTATGAAACATCTCTATACCGACGGCCTGACTCAGCGCTTCCTCCGGATGTACCCCCAGTGCCTGACACGTAGCCAGACATAGGAGTGGACGCAGACGCTTGCCACCTCCCTCCATGGTGTAACGGATAGGATCATAGAGTCCCGGCAGACGCGCGGGCAACGGCAGGCGCTCTATGGCCCGCTCGATCAGTTCCAGAAGTGATGAAGTGTCGATCATATTTTTTCGTTGATTATCACGCACAAAATTAACTATAATTTTCCCACTGTCAAAAAAAGTGGTGATTTTTACCTGAGCCTTGACGGGGTTTGACGGAAAATGCGTAACTTTGTGGCTTAAATTCATCATCAAAGTGGAAACCAAATATATTTTCGTAACGGGAGGCGTAGTTTCCTCCCTCGGAAAAGGTATCATCTCATCGTCGCTCGCCTGTCTGCTCAAGGCCCGCGGCTATCGTGTCACCATCCAGAAGTTCGACCCATACATCAACATAGACCCTGGCACACTCAACCCTTATGAACATGGCGAGTGCTACGTAACGGTCGATGGCCACGAGGCTGACCTGGACCTCGGACATTATGAGCGGTTCACTAACGTACAGACCACCAAGGCCAACAACGTCACCACCGGCCGCATCTACCAGAGCGTCATCGACAAGGAACGCCGCGGCGACTATCTGGGCAAGACCGTACAGA
>CAZKRV010000025.1:2686-16689 GCA_964555345.1 uncultured Bacteroides sp. | reverse complement strand
CGACGTTGGCCTCTGGCGTATATATCTCGAATTGAAATCAGAAGCGGTAGGAAGCACCAACCTTGAAGGCTCCGGTGAGGAAGAATCGGTTGGGGCTCTGTTCGAATGGCAGCACGCGGTTGGCAATGGCGGTGATGCAGGGTTCGATATGGAAGTCGATATTGGCCGGCAGATTGAAGCGGAACTGCACACCACCATAGGCAGCAGGTCCCACCATATTGTATTTATTGCCACAGTATGCCAGGCCACCACCAATGGCACCGATGATATGGAACTTGCGTTCGGCAGAACGATCCATCAGAGAGGTGACGTTGAGCAGGTAGTCAAGATGAGCGGAGCCTATGTATAAGGTATGATTCACATGGCGGATCCAATCATTGACATAGGAGAGACGCAAGCCTGACACCATCGAGAACCATCGGCCGATATGGGCATCAAGCATACCCTTCATGCCGTCTAAACCTGTGCCACCATGCAGGCTCGGGCCAGCGGAAAGTCCGGCGAAATTGCGACGGAGCCCATAAGGAGTCTGGGAGATATGTCCACGCCAACCCTCGGGAGTGCCGAGGCGATAGTTAAGACCAAGCATGACACGGGCTTCAGGTTCCCAACGCACCATCTTGTCATGGACAGGGCCATGAATGGCAAGCAGTTGCGGCTCAACAAAGAGACTTAGCGAACTATTGAGGCGGAAATCGGCATGAAGGCCGACGCGTCCACCATAGGTAGCCGTGATCGGGGGCTGGTAATTGGCAGCGCCACCGAATACGCCCACCATGGCATGGAGGTCAAAAACGCGGCGGGGATCATAGCCACAGGTAGAAGTGGTGAGGCTAAGCATATAGTCCGCGGCAAGTGTAGTACCCCAATAGTGCGGCCAACGAGGATAAAGCTCGCCATCGACAGAAACGCGCCAGGTCGATACGGGAGTGAAGCGCTTACCGAAGCCGACGCTGAGAGTTCCGCCATTGCCGAAACCATTATGCAGACGGCGCGCGCCACCGACTCCCATGGTGATGAACCAATGACGTGAACCAGCATAGCGTTCATAGCTAACGGGCGAGATGCGGCTGAAGTTGCCGACAGTATAGCGCAGCCCAGCCATCAACGTGAAGAACGGAGACCGTGACATCTGCAACTTATCGTAGAAGCCGCCACTGAAAGCATAGACACGAGGCTCGACAAAGATACCCCAGTTGTCAGACAGGCGGAACAGGGCCTGAAGTCCGAGATTAGCACCGGGATAGAAGTGAGAACCTTCACCCACAACGTAGGCAGCACTCAAACCAACGTTGACCTGCATGCGGAACAATTCGCGCGGGCGGTAACCGCCGAACACGCTATTCAGGTCAAGCAGATAGTCAAGTGAACCGAAGCCGAGTTCGTAAGTCTCATAATTAGGTCGGTACTGACCGCCATCGATGTCAAGACGAAGGCCCGAAGTGCTTGAAAACATCTTGCCGACGAATACACGGCCAACGATGTCGCGCTGACGCAGCATGTGGGAGGGGAAATTGTTGCGCATCATATCCCAGATACCACCTCCGATGCCAAAGAATAGATTGTCGTCATTGATCTGCCGGAAGGGAATGGAGCCGAACTGGCGCTTTTCGCCGGATAGCAGCCGATAACCGAAGCCTATGTTCAGGGCCAGGTCCGTGCGCATGCGCCTCCAGTCATGTGCGCCATCATAACGGGTGCCGGTAAAGACGGTCATCGATGGTTCGAGGAAGATAAATATCAGTGGATCGACATTGTAGCGGAACTGCAGCGACGCATCGAGTCCAGCGAGGTTTCCCCAGTGCTTACCCTGACGAATGCGCTGATACCGGGCCCCTACGGCACCGATAATCTCGAAGCGGCGCGAGGGGTCATAGCCACGCGTCAGTGCAGATAAGTTGAGCATATAGTCGAAACCGACAGATCCCATCCACACACGATCTACACCAAGATGAGTGGATTTGATTCCGGCATCAAGAGCAAGTCTTACTCCATGAACCGGAGTGATCCAGCCTCCGTAAGTCGCACGGAACGTACCTCCTGGATTGACTTTCGACATATTGTCATCGACAATACCCGAAACACCGAATCCGAGACTGAGAAACATATTGTTACCAAAATTCTGGCCGGATGGGAACGAAGGATTGCCCAACGGCTTCTGGAGCACATGGTCAAGCGCATTGAATCCGGATGTGTCGCAGTCCTTGAGGCGTACCACAGTCTTGGCCGAAGCAGACGCGGCCACGCAGGCAGCCACTGCCACACAGGCAGCGAGTATTTTAATTCTTGTCAGCTTCATCGGTGTTAACAGGGTTAAGGTCATCATCATCAAGCAGGTCTACCACATCACCATCAACCTTGGCCACCTCCATAAGCGAGGGATCGAGTTCAATAGCGTTCATCAGGTGAGTGGTAGCGGTTATGTAGTCATCGACACGGTTATAGGCCACGGCCTTGATATATTCCTCAATAGCCGAGTCACCAAGCCTCTTGGCGCGGGAGAGGGCATGTTCGTTGTCCTTGAGCGCGAGCAGCAGCAACACTTCGTTAACGGGTGAATCTTGCGAGATCTCCTGCATCACTTCATGATAGCGGCCATTGAGAGCAGCGCAATAGATCTTGGCCTTGTGATATTCAGGGAGGTCAGGCAGATCGGAGAGGAGGGAGTCGGCGCGGCTATAGCGCGCGCCCATCATGCTGCCCACCGCCATATCATAGCGAGTAGACTGCGGGAGCTTGCTGATTTTAGCTTCGTCGGCAAAGAAAGGCTCAAGCATCTCCATGGGATTTTCACCTCGCGCTATCATGATGTCGGCAAGATCAGTAGCTGCCACGACAAATTCGGGATGCACGTCGAGGGCACGGCGGATAATGCGTTCACGCTCGTCATCAAGCCCGGCACTGTCGGCCGCAGTATAAAGACGCCAGAACTGATAACGCGACAGACCAGAGGGATTAGTGGCGTAGAGATCGGCTATCTCCTGATCGGTGAGAGTGCGATAGCGAGATGACACTATGCGATAACGCACCCGGCGCAGTTGCGGCAGATAGTCAGGAACGATGAGGCTACGATAGAACGGGAGGCGGGCAATACGCTGCGAGCGGGTGTCGGGGTCGCGCCATGTGTCGAGCACTTTCTGCACCTGCGCGGCTTCGTCTTCGTGGCCGTCGGCCCTGAGCAGATTGACAACGCCGGTCCAAGGAGCCACTTCGGCCGATGAGGAGATCTCGGCATTACGACGCAGCGAGGGATCGATCGACTGCATGATCACGCTCATGGCTGACTTCATACGTGCATCGGCCAGATGCTTATTGCGCTCATAGTTGCCTTCAGGTGAAGCAGAGCCGAATATGGCGAAGCTCTTGAGAGTCATATCAGGATCAGCGGCTATCGTCTCAAATTCACCGACAAGTTTGCGCAACTCGGCCGCATTATCGCCCATGTCAAGCTCAAGGTTTGACTTACCGACTCCGAACAGCAGATTCATCTCACCATCAGCGTCACGCAGCTCCATCTCAGGCATAGGATAGAACTTCTCTTCGTTCATCGGGGTACCATCAAGCGAATAGTTGAGGAAGCGCAGTGGATTGACCGTGCCGCGGGCAATGTCAAAGGTATCGGCATAGATCACACGGTTATAATCCTCGAGCGACGACATCACCACGCACATGTAGTCATCTTTGGGATTTTCAATATAGAGGGAGTCGATCAGGTAGACGTAATCATCGACATTGCGTCCGGTCTGCTTGATCTGACGGAATGGGGTCAGAGGATCTTTGTCGGAGTCCCAGTCGAGCATGCGCCGCTGGGTGGTGGCATAGCGCCAGCCGTCAAACACCACCGGTCTGGCGTAGGTGAGGTGGCGGCGGGTCACATTGTAGACGGCAGGCTGTATGATCATTCTCACCTGCGAGTCAAAGATGCGTTTCGGAATCTTAACCTTGGTCTTGAATGTCATGGTGTTGCCGTTGACTTCAAGGTCAGTAGGCTCTACCACCAAGGCTTTACCAGATCCCTTGGCCTTGACCACGATCTCTTCCAGTTCCTGCGCCTCGGGCATGAGCGCCACATCAATGGCAAGTCGGCCCTTGATTGGCTCATGCAGATCCCGGCATATTATAGATGAGAAGATAAGTTCATCTTCATCGTCCACGTTGACTGTGTAGCGTCCCTCTTCATTGGTCACACCAAGCAGTTTATCATCAGAGGCGCTATAGATGGTCACGCCTGAGAGAGGATCGCCGGAGCCTTGCTGGGTGACCCGTCCGCGCACGTTGACCATGCGGGCCTGCATGGCAAGCGGCAAAACTGTGGCCACCAGCATCAGGAGCAGAGTCAGTATATTCTTAAGCATATATGTGTGTATCTATGACGATCGGATTATTTGAAAATGTAGGCAAATGACAGGGCGAAACGCACCGGAACAGGCAATACGCGATTAAAGTTGCGCTCAGAGGGCCTGGGGTCAGGATCATTGTAATGATAACCATTAAATGAAGCCACACCGAGTCCGATTTCAGCTTCCATGTTCCAGTGGTCGCTGAGCACCAGTGCATAGCCGTAACTCAGGCCGAGGGCCACCGCATCTCCGACGAAATTGCGTCCGCGCAAGTCGAGGCTGCAAGATCCGGCCAAAGCGCTCACCGCAATGAAGTGGCGGGCCATCGGTCGGTTAAACCAATAGCGCAATTCGGGTTCCACACGGTAGTTGGTTAGTTTGCAGTCAAATACTTTCTTGTCGAAAGGATTGACAGCCACACCCAGCTGCAGGGTCAGCTTTCGGCTGAGCCTTGCTTCGAGCGATAGGTTGGGCGACATAACGAAGTAGTCGAGTGTGTTGGTCTTGATGGCCACTCGCTGAGCCGAGGCCTCAGGCGAGCAGAACATCGCCGTTAACATCAGCAGGGCCAGCACAATAGCCTTTCCGAAACCTGATCCTTTTGAAACGTTCATAAATAATGATAGCTAAAACGAACGGCAAAATTACGCAAAACTCTGAAAAAATGCAAATTTCGCCGTTAAAGCCTCATGTGATGGCGGTAACGTTCCGGTCAAATATCAGTCAGGGAGAAGGCGGAATGTGAGACGATGAAGTGGCGACGGTCCATGAATGGCAATGGCGGCACGGTGGGCGGCAGTGGGATATGCCTTATTGGACTCCCAGCCATAGTGAGGATATTGAGCGGCAGCCAAGCGTATGAATTCGTCACGATGTGTCTTGGCCAGAATCGAGGCGGCAGCTATATTGGCCAATTTGCCATCGCCTTTGACCACAGTAGTAAATGGCACTGATCGCCACTGGGTGAACCGATTGCCGTCAATCACCACATGGTCGGGCGTGATGGACAGGCCATCAAGCGCACGGTGCATGGCCAAAATCGAGGCGCGCAGAATGTTAATGCGGTCAATCTCGGCAGCATCGACCGAAGCCACCGCCCAAGCCAGAGCTTCACGCTCTATGACGGTGCGCAACCGTTCGCGTGCTTTTTCGGTCAGTTTTTTGGAATCATTGAGATCAGGATGTGAAAATCCGTGGGGCAGGATCACCGCAGCGGCAAATACCGGACCGGCCAAACAACCGCGTCCTGCTTCGTCACAGCCGGCCTCGACAAAGTCAGGGTGGAGCGAATCCGGTAGAGCGGACTGTGGTCGTGACATCAGAGTATTATGCGGTAACGGCGCATCACCGAGCGAATGCGGGCCATGAACAGCGGCATGGATATAGGTTTGGGGAGCGCCATGTCGACGCCGGCATCATAGGCATCGACCTCATCCCGAGGCGCAAGAATCACGAGTGCGGAATCGCAGGTCGATTCCTGTGAGCGTAAAGTCCGTATAAGCCCTATCGCGTCTCCCGAGCTCAGGTCACCGTCAATGACAAATAGACGACAATCTGAACCAGCCGCCTGTATGTCGTCGCAGGCGTTGGTTTCCTTGACTGCGACACCGACCCCACGCAGGGTCATAGCCAGCAGATGACCAAATCTTTTGTCATCAGTGGCCACCACGGCAGCAGCAACAGTTTCGGAAAGTCCGGGGGCGTAATCTTTGTCGATTGAAGTATCCATCTTCTCTATTTGCAAGTGCAAAGTTAGGGCCATTACACCTAATTATAAAAACCGGTAACGAATTTGTAGCTGGATTTTATTTTTGTTGTATTTTATGATATATCACCCCCTGTCAGGCCATCATTTTTCACAAAATTCTGGCAGACGCGAGGGTCAGGACCGACACCCTGATATCAGGAAATGCGCCACGAAGAGCGTCGGCACATGCGGTGAGGGTGGCCCCGGTCGTGACAATATCATCGACGAGCAACACGTGGGCCGGACGCAGATGCAACGCAGCCGTCCTGACGCTGTAAACTCCACGGGCATTCAACAGGCGGGCAGACGCGCCCATGCGTGTCTGCGACGGGTGGCCGGCGGCGCGGAGCAGATTGCCGACCGGGAGGCCGGTAGCGTCAGCCACACCGAGAGCAATCCAGTGCGATTGATTATAGCCGCGGCTGATCATACGGCCAAGACTCAGCGGCACAGGTTGGATCAGGTCCATGCCGTCAAAGAATCCTGTCGGGGCTATGCGGGTGCTATAGTCACGGGCCATGCGGCGCGCTTCTATAGGAAGACCAAGGTATTTTGCGCGATGGATAAGCCGCGTATATGGCGACTCCTTGTCATAGAAAAAGAATGCCGTGGCACGTTCCATCGGCACGTGACACATCGTGCGTTCATGAATGGAGTTGAAATCCGGATGAAGGTGAAAATCTGTAACCGGCAGATTGACTTGACACAGCAGGCACATTGACCGCTCCCCTTCGACCATGACGCGGCCACAAACCGGACAGGTGCGGGGATAAATAACTGAAAGCAGACTCCCTGTCAGCCGCTCAATCGTCTGCTTCAACGTAGTCATCGTCTTCAGCGACATCATCAAGCACACCCTCGCGTATGACCGACATGACCAGTGCAGGCTCAAAGCCTCGTCCCGCAGCAAACCGGAGCAGCTTTCCCGATATGGTATACGCATCGTCATCGGCTGACAACGAGCGCAATTTCGCCCGTAACAAACCTGCCAGACCGGCGGCATAGGTCTCCGGATCTATCTCCTCTTCAAGCGCTGCATCAATATAGTCAGCCGGCACCCGTTTGAGCCGCAAGGCATGGCGGATCTTGATGCGTCCCCAGCGGGAATAAAGATATTTATCGCGTACGAAAGCGCGCGCGAAGCGTTCGTCATCAATGAACCGATCGTCAACCAGACGCTGCACCACCTCCACAGCACGCGCTCCCCCGATGCCCCAGCGGCGCAGTTTATCAAGAGCTTCACCTGTCGAGATTTCGGCGCGGGCGCAAAGATCCTGAAGGCGAGCAAGAGCTTTAGCAGGAGTGATCGGAGTCATCGGCGTGATATTATGACGAAGCGGCGCCGACCATGAAGGTCGGCCATTATTTCAACATTGTCAAATCCGTTGTCTTTGGCAAGCGGGGCAAAACGGTCAGCCACAAGCGGATTGATTTCAAAAAACAGCATACCTCCCGAAGCCAGATGTTCGGCAGCATATGCGAGCAGAGAGGCATAGAAACGAAGCGGATCGCTATCGGGGACGAATAAGGCCAATTCCGGCTCATGTTCAAGCACGTGCGGTTCCATGTCAGCCCGTTCGGACTCCATCACATATGGAGGATTGCTGACAATCACGTCCCACGATCCGGCCGGCATAGTGTCAGGCCGGAGAATGTCAGCCTGCTCGAAATTGACATGGGCACCAAGCGCGGCGGCATTGGCGCGGGCCACTTCAAGAGCGGCCGAGCTTATGTCGACGGCCGTTACCTCCGCAAAACGCAACGCTCTGGCCAAAGCGACGGCTATACAGCCGGAGCCTGTGCCACAATCGATCACACGCAAATCAGCGCGATGTCCCATGACATCTGTTACCATATCGACCAATTGTTCCGTTTCAGGACGCGGTATGAGCACAGCCGGAGTCACCTTGAAGTCCATGCCGCAAAAACGGGCAGAGCCGAGTATGTATTGCAGCGGTTCGCCGGCCAGCAGACGGCCGGTTATGGACCCGACTTTAGCCGGAATGAAATCAGGCACTTCAGAATCGCCGCGAAGCACCGTTTCAACCGGGCCAAGATTCATCACCGACTCGATGATAAGCCGCTGCATAGCAGTCGCCTCTCCTACGCCAAAGCGTGGAGCGAGCGTGTCACGTATATCGCGGGTCAGTTCTCGTAGGGTCATGTCTATAAATAGAAAAAGCCGTCCTGATAAATCAGGCCGGCAATTTTTTCTTTGTCAGGCAGGCTGTATTATTCTGCAACAGCAACGGTGTCAGCAGCGCAGCAAGCGGAGTCACCTTCGCAGCAAGCAGAGTCGCCTTCGCAGCAGGGTTCTTCAACAGCTACAACTTCTTCAACTGCTTCTACTTCGGGTTCAACAGTTTCAGCGTTTTCCTTGGAACCGCCGCAAGCGAAGAGAGCTGCGGTCGATGCTACAGCGAGCATGAGGATGTACTTTTTCATTTTGAATTGAGTTTAATTAGGTATAACGATATTTTTTTGTGCTTCAAAAACGGTGCAAAGTTATGGCAAAAAATTGAACTTGCAAACTTTTTTTATGATTTTTTTAGTTTTTAGCCAAAATAGGGCCTTAATTGGCAATAAAATATTCGCCAAAAGATGAATCTAACACCCTAAACTAAAAAATAAGGCTCACCAATTCCGGTCATTCTTTTGATTCAAGGATCAACTGCACCATGCGTCTGAGTTCTTCTTGATTCGGCAGATAAAGCTGATATTTTGAAACGAAAATATTACTATCCATGCCATACGTGGCATATTCGACCACAAGCTCGTTTTTAGAATGGCCTAAAACAATTCCAATAGGTCTATTATCATCAGGCTGTGACACTTCATTAGCGAAGTAGCCAAGATACATATTCATCTGGCCTATATCACAATGCCTAACTCCGGAACGTTTCAAATCTATCAAGACATAACATTTCAATATAGCATGATAGAATACTAAATCAACATAATAATGCGCATTGCCAATCTGTATTGGATATTGCTCACCAATAAAAGCAAAACCCTTGCCAAGTTCAAGGAGAAATTTCTGCATATTGTCAATAAGAGCTTGTTCCAAACTCCTCTCTGTATATCTCTTTTTCTCCGGTATACCCAGAAATTCAAGGACAAAGGTATCTTTAACCACATCTTGCGGACAACGTATCACATGCCCTTTTTCCGCCAGATCCAGTACACCTTTTTTATCTTGACTTTTAGCCAGGCGCATAAAAAGGCCAGAATCGATTTGCCGTCTAAGAGTACGCACGCCCCAGTGCTGCGACAGGCACTCATTTTCATAAAACTTACGCTCAAGACTATCGTCTAATTCCAAAAGTTCACACCAATGCGACCAACTTAATTTGCCAGACACCGTCTGGCATTTTGGATAATATAGATACAACCGCCTCATATTTTGAAGATTGGACCGACTATAACCTTTCCCAAGCTGAAGTGTCAATCGCCTTGATAAGTTGCGAAGCAATCCATCTCCATAAGCCGCTCTTACATTTCCATTCTGTTCAAATTCCACAATATATTGGCCTATATGCCAGTTAGTCACGACCAATGCGTCATCTATCCTGCGCAATACCTGATCCTTAGCGTCAGACACCACCGAAACAATTTTAGCTACAAGATTTTCAAATCCTGCATCTTCCGCTGACAATGTAGAATTAATTTTTATCGGTTCCATGATGTGGACGAAGTTAATAATTTATTTTCAATTTTCCACAATGATTGTTCGTATTTTATATTGTATAATACGGCGAGGTGAAATGTCTAAAAAATGTACTGCCGATGTAACGGTGGTGTAATATACGCGTCGTAACTTTGCATCATTACTCCTCGTCAAGTAATAAACCAATCGTTAATTTTGACCGAACCATTATCATTAAACACAAAAAAAGCATAATATACAAACTCGAGAGCAGGCCGTCGTGATGACGGCCTGTCTTTTTTTACCCTACTGCGTGGTGATGATTTTTTTCATGGTAGAGTGTGACCGTAATTCAGATTTTCTGCGTAAATTTGCAACTTCAAAAACCAATAGTATTGTATCTCTATGGGAGGTTTCTTTGGAGTCGCAGCCAAGCAGAACTGCAAGGCCGACTTATTTTATGGAGTTGACTACAACTCCCACCTTGGCACCCGCCGTGCGGGCATGGCCACGTATGATGCGCAGGAACAGCGTTTCTGCCGTTCGATCCACAGCCTCGAAAGCACATATTTCCGCACCAAGTTCGAAGCGGAGCTGCCTAAATTCAAAGGCGATATGGGCATCGGAGTGATCAGCGACACCGACGCTCAGCCAATCATCATCAACTCACATCTCGGCAAATATGCCATTGTGACTGTAGCAAAAATATGCAATCTCGATGAGCTGGAACGCGAGCTGCTTGACGCCGGGGTGCATTTCGGAGAACTGAGCGGCGGGGTGACCAACCAGACCGAACTGGTGGCACTGCTGATAAACCGCGGTCGCACCTTCGCCGAAGGCATCGAAAACGTCTATAACAAGATCAAAGGCTCATGCTCGATGCTTATCCTCACAGAGCACTCTATCATAGCCGCCCGCGATAAACTCGGCCGCACCCCGATCATCATCGGCCACAAAGACGGAGCCTATGCCGCCACATCGGAAAGCACCTCATTTCCCAATCTCGGCTACGAAATACTGCGTGATCTCGGGCCGGGCGAAATCGTGGAATTTACAGCCGACGGCATCACCCGCCTGCGCGCGCCCGGCGAGGATATGCAGATATGCTCTTTCCTTTGGGTGTATTACGGCTTCCCCACTTCGTGCTACGAAGGCAAGAATGTGGAAGAGGCACGCTTCGACTCCGGCTACAAGATGGGCCAGACCGACGACACTCCGGTAGACTGTGCCTGCGGCATACCTGACTCCGGAGTAGGCATGGCCTTAGGCTATGCCGCCGGCAAAGGAGTGCCCTACCACCGCTGCATCTCCAAATACACCCCGACATGGCCCCGCAGCTTCACTCCGAGCGACCAGTCGATGCGTAACCTCGTTGCCAAAATGAAGCTGGTTCCAAACCGTGCCATGCTCAATGGTAAACGCGCCCTCTTTTGCGACGACTCGATAGTGCGCGGCACCCAGCTCAACGACAACGTGCGTGAACTTTATGCCTACGGCGCCAAAGAAGTGCACATGCGCATAGCCTGTCCGCCGCTGATCTACGGTTGCCGCTACGTGGGCTTCACTTCCTCCAAGAGCGATATGGAGCTGCTGACACGCCGCATAATCGAAGACCTGGAGGGAGATCCCAACAAGAATCTTGACCTTTATGCCACCACCGACTCACCTCAATACAAGGCCATGGTTGAGAAAATCCGTGAGCGATTTAACCTCACTTCACTGAAATTCAACACCATCGAAACTTTGGTTGAAGCCATCGGATTGCCCAAGTGCAAGATCTGCACTCACTGCTTTGACGGCACAGGCCGCGGCTAAGCCAACACCCCCACCTATAATATAATAATAAACGACTCCACCGGACGCAGATAGTGTCCGGTGGAGCTGTTTTATTATTTGCGGTTAGTCATCTTACTTATGTCAGCAGGAGTTATGTTACCGCTGATCAACACTATATTAAGCTCTCCCGAATCTTCATTGACAATGAGATAGTCACTGACACCTTTTGCCCCGGTGCGGAAGTAGATCTGGGCTTTCTCACCGTCATCGTTGGCAGATAGCAGGATCTCATAACCATCTTTTTTGATTTCCTGGCCAAGTGCTTTGCTCATTTTGGCTGCCACCTCAGATGATTCAGTGGTGAGTACACGGATACAATCAAGCTTGTCAAACATGTCGTTGAAATCGAGTCCGTTGACCTTAGGCCCCGACATCATACGGAACATAGCGTTGGAGATATAGACCGACGTGACACCCTTAGTGTCGGCATAGCGGTCAAAAAAAGCTGAGATCTGAGCTGACGCCGAGGCCACGACAGCAGCAAGAAGTATGGAAAGAATATAAAAGCGTTTCATATCGTATTTTAATTTTAAGTTGTTCATATCTTATCAAGTTGGTCTATGGCGAGGGAGAGGGCCTTGTCACTGCTGCGCTCTGCGGTCTCAATGCCACGCACGCTCTTGTCGATCGTTCTGGAGAAAATTGTGAGCACGCGCTGTGTTTCGGCATATGCCTCCATCGGATCGGAAAATGTGTCGACAGGTTCCCGACCCGTGACCGGATGGTCGAGAAACGACAGCCCTATCACAAATACAACGGCAACAGAGGCGGCGATGCCGATTGCCGGCCTGAAGCTAAAACGCCTGAACCTGAAGCGGCGTCGCGTCCGTTCGGAGTCTTGCCATAAATCGACAGCGTCGCTCAATCGCTCGGCAAGTTCCGCAGGGACCTCAATGGAGTCACCAACACCTGCAAGAGCCTCGAAAAACATCTTGTCGTCGTCAAATTCAGAGTCAGTATCAGGCTGGGCGAAGTATTCGCGCAGGCGGCATTCGTCATTCTCCGAAGCCTCCCCTCCGTAGTATAGTTCAAGAAGGCGTCTTATGTCGTTTTTGTCATATTCGTTCATATTTCATGAGTGCGATATATTGTTCCTTGATTTTTTTACGTGCCCGGCTCAGTATAGTCCTGATGTTGCCGGGCGAGAGTCCGGTGGCAGCCTCGATTTCTTCAAACGAAAGGTCGGCGATATCCTTCATCTTCATTACGTCACGTTGGTTGGCGGGAAGGCGGTCTATCAGGCCGACTACCATGTCGACGGCATTGCGCGACTCGATCTGTTCACCGACATCGGCTGCGGGAGCCGCCACCACCTCCTCTGCCCTTGCTTCCGGATCGACTTCGGGACGGTTACGCCTGACCGAGTCGACAAACACATTCCTGAGCGCCACCATGCAGAAGGCAGTCGGATTGTCTATCGGGCCGATCCGGTTGCGGCTGTTCCATATTTTCATGAAAGCCTCTTGCACGATGTCTTCAGCCTCCTCGCGGCTTCCGGTCAAACGGAAGGCGTAGCGATAGAGCTGCGGGTGACATGGCAGGAAAATCCGTTTGAATTCATCAGCGGTCATTGCGTTTGGGCATTTGGCTCTTGACTACGCCATTGACATCTTCCATACCGAATTTGCCGTTGATCTCCACGAGACAGTAGTCTGCCGCGCCGTAACACATCACGAGCAGTTTATGGATCTTATCTTTTTTAATCCTGGCGAGAATTTTCACTTTGTCACCGTTATCGTTCACGTTAACAAGGTCTTCCATCTCTTTGACGGAGACATTGGCGACGCGGTTGGCAAAGCGAGTCTTGACTTCAGACTTGCAATCATCAATGTCAAGAACCCTAACCGAGCTGATCTTCTTCACAACATTGGCATCGGACCCGCCAACGAAGAGTTTGGCAAGCCACATACAGAACGGATTGAAGCGAACCGATTCGGCCTGAGGCTCCGATGAAAATTCGTCGAAGAGTGCGTCGACAGAAGTGACATTGGCGGCCATTACAGCCGGCAGAGAGAGGGCTGTCACCAATAATATGAGTGCTAAACGTTTCATCTTTTATGCTTTTTTCAACTTGACTATTGTTTGAAAAGCGCTTTCAATCATACTGACGCAAGCTCAGCCAGATTTGTTACAAACAACGGCGAAAAAAGCAATAATAGAAAGGTCAATAGGCAGCCGGAAGAGTGAATGTGAACTCAAGGCCACCCTCAGCGCCATTGTTCACCGTGATGTCGCCACCCATGGCGGTAACGATCTTGCGCACAAGTGGCAGACCGAGACCCATACCGCCGTTTTTGCGTGCACGCCCGGTGTCAACACGATAGAAGAGGTCAAACAGGCGGTCAAGATGCTTCTTATCCACTCCGACGCCATTGTCGGAAAAAGTGAACCTGTGAAATCCATTCTCCATCCCATGCCACCTCAGCGACATGCG
>CAZKRV010000025.1:0-2586 GCA_964555345.1 uncultured Bacteroides sp. | reverse complement strand
TCCATGTCATCACTGCTGAGCACGGTGTCAAGATAGCCTTTGATAATCCCGACGGGAGTTTTCAGTTCATGACTCACGTTCATGCCGATCTGACGCTCATGCATGGTCTTATCTTTCAGAGCCTGAATCTTGTCGGTATAGAGCGTGAGCAGATGTTTGGAAACTTCGCCCAATTCGTCTTTCGAAAATTTCCAGTTGTCAATGTCATCAGGCAGACGGTCAGACGACACGGCCTCGGCAAAGTCACGGAGCGCATAAACATTTTTACACACCGCCCTGACTCCAAAGAATGTGAGCACCGACACTACAATTCCGAGCAGCACAATCACTATCCACACCATCGGGTTGAAGCTAAGGAACGTCACTACCTCTCCTTCATAGGGGAGCGCTGCAAATGAATATATCTTGCCATCAGGGCTTCTGCGGGAGCAGATCATGCGCAGTCCGTTGTCAAGCACCAGATCATTTTTGGCAGTCGACAGATCATCGTTGTCAATCAGGGCCACAACCTCGGGATGCAGACGTCCCTCATCGTCATAGATCATGATCCTGGCCGCCGGATTGTCAGCCACCATATTGCCGTTATCATCATAAACGGTGATTCGGAGCGGGTCCAGCGTGGTGTTGTCAGTAAATAGGCTTATGAAATCCACCGTCTTCTGCAGATCGGCACCCTGCTCATAGGCTTCGATAACCGTATTGTTGACATTAAGCAGACGGTTCTCAAGATTCTCCTTCTGCCTATGCTTTTCATGGGAAACAAAATACACGACTGTGAGTCCGATTATCAGCCACAATATTCCGACGAGCGGAACAAAGAGCCGCCAGTGCAACTTAATGATACGGTTTTTTAACATTCTATGTTCCGAAAGATGAAATTACGACTGCAAAGTTAGTGGATAATCGGAATATTTCTAAGATTTTTTCACAAGAAAATTTGGGAGTTTGAAAATATTGGCATAACTTTGCCGCAACAACAAGGACCAACATGAACAATTTGTCGACATACACTTCTTGGTGGTGGCGCCCGGAGATAAACCGATGGCGCTGTCAAAGTGTGTGAACCAACGACAGACACTAACAAATAACGAAACCATTATCGACGCCATCGGATATGCCTCGCAAGGCTCCGATGGCGTCGATCTCTTTTATAAACCCATGAACACAATTAAAACCACTTATCATGATGAACAACTCAGCTAACCAGAACTCCTCCTCCACTCCTGAAAACAACAAACACGGCCAACTCCCGGTCAACGACGAAGGCTATTATGGAACCGACGGCCGATTCGGCGGCTGCTACGTGCCCGACGCGCTGAAGGTAAACCTCCAGGAACTGGCCACGGCATATTATGATGCCATTGCCGATCCGGAATTCATGGCCGAATATCGCCGACTGCTGCGCGACTATGTGGGCCGCCCCTCGGCACTATATCACGCACCGCGCCTGAGCGAGCGCTACGGCACCAATATCTATCTCAAACGCGAAGACCTGAACCACACCGGCGCACACAAGATCAACAATGCCATCGGCCTGGCCTTGCTGGCAAAGCGCATGGGCAAGAAGCGCGTGATCGCCGAAACCGGTGCCGGACAGCACGGCGTGGCCGCCGCCACAGTGAGTGCGCTGCTGGGCCTGGAGTGCACAGTGTTTATGGGCGCTACCGACGTGGAGCGTCAGCGTCCCAACGTGGAGCGCATGAAGATGCTCGGCGCTGAGGTAGTGCCGGTGACTTCCGGCGGCAGCACCCTGCAGGATGCCGTCAATGAGGCTCTATCGACATGGGTGGAACGTCGCGAAGACACCTTCTACCTGATCGGCTCGGCAGTGGGTCCCCACCCCTTCCCGGAAATGGTGACTACATTCCAGTCGGTGATCAGCGAGGAGGTGAAGAAGCAGCTGCCGGAACAGACCGGCAAGGCTCTGCCCGATTATGTGATAGCATGTGTGGGCGGCGGCAGCAATGCCGGCGGTGCATTTTATCACTTCATCAACGAACCGGAGGTGAAGCTGGTGGCCGTCGAAGCCGCCGGCCACGGAGTGGAATCCGGCGAACACGCCGCCACGATGACGGCAGGCACGGAGTCGATGCTCCACGGCTCGCGCACTCTTGTGATCACCGACAGCGAGGGCAACACCCTGGCCCCCTACTCCATCTCAGCCGGTCTGGACTATCCGGGAGTGGGCCCGCTGATGGCCCATCTGGCCGCTTCGGGCCGCATGCAGGTGCTGGCAGCCACCGACGAACAGGCCCTCTCGGCCGCCTATCAGCTCTGTCGTCTGGAGGGAATAATTCCGGCTATGGAAAGTTCACACGCACTGGCCGCGCTTGACATGATGAAGTTTGGCCCGGACGACGTGGTGGTGATCAACCTGTCGGGCCGCGGCGACAAAGACATGCAGTCTTTCCTGCAACACGCCAACAAATAATCAATTAATCAATGGTAGAAAAATGGCGTCCTGACGGGACGCCATTTTTTTTGTTTTCAGCGCAATCAAGAAGCGCACATATGTTAATATAGGTTAAATAATTGGGGGGGGTAAAATTTAACGTAATTTTGCATGTCACAGTGAGACTGCGACAT
>CAZKRV010000024.1:0-17153 GCA_964555345.1 uncultured Bacteroides sp. | reverse complement strand
GGGTGGTTGTGAACCAGCGCCACAGCCGCAGCCTGAAGGTCGATGATCCGCTTGAATATCAGACGAAGATCGACCACCGTAGCAGCCATGCCGCCTTGGCTGACCATCCACTCGCTTTCGATGCGATTGGCCCGATTGAGCATGATCACCCAGAATTCTTCGTGATTTATCCGCTCCAGGCGGGTGCGCATATGATTGTAGATCTGCTGACTCGACGTGAATTGCGGACGCTCGTTGAGCTTGAGCAATTCGGTCTGGCAGCGTGCGCCCAGCTCGATAGCTGACATCACGGTTATGGCCTTTGTGGGTCCGATACCGGGCACAAGGCGTGAAAGCTGCTGCGGAGTCATGCGACACAGGTTGGCCAAATTATTATCACACAGCGTCAGGATTTCACGACTGACCTGAAGCACGGACTTTCCCTTAAGGCCGGTGCGCAGCAATATGGCCAACAACTCGGCAGGAGTCAGCGAACGCACACCCGAACGCCACGCCCTCTCGCGCGGCTTGTCATCGTCGGCAAGGTCACGGATAAGTTCAGAGTCGCTCATTCTTACCTTTGCGGATTTCAATTTCTTTATTTTCGTCGCGCCCGCGGCGAAGCACAACGGCACTGAACCATGCCCGTATGAAGCCTGCGCCATAGCCCCATAGCTGTATGAGCGAGGCAGGGACCGCCATCAAGGTGACGCGCAGCGAACGGGTCTGAACAAGCGCGGCGACAAACAGCGCGGCAACATAGACACCAAGCGGCAACAGCCACCAGGGGCTGAGAAATATTGCGCCCAATATCAGGGCCACGGTGCCGATCAGGAAGAGAGCCGGCAGGGTGTGTACGGCCTTGAGCGACCCGGGATAGAGCAGTTTAAGAGTAATGCGCGACATACCGAACACGTAGACCTGACGGCAGAATTTCTTCAGGTCCTGACGACGGCGATGATAAACGGCGGCATCACGCAGCAGGCCCATGGAGAAGCCTTCACGGCGTATGCGCATCGACATATCTATATCTTCGGAAAACATCTCGCGGAAACCACCGACACGCTCCCAGACACCTCGACTGAAACCCATGTTGAATGTGCGTGGAGTGAATTTTTCGAGCCGGACCTTACCGCCGCGAATGCCACCGGTAGTCAGAAACGAGGTCATGGCGAAGTTTATGGCCTTCTGCACAGGAGTAAATGAATCGTGGGCTGCATCAGGTCCGCCGAAGCAGTCGAGCGGAGTAGCATCGAGGCCACGGATCACGGTGGCGATATAGTCAGGCGGGATCACGCAGTCACTGTCGAAGAACAGGAAGTAGGAGCCGCGTGCACGCTCCATGCCATAATTGCGGGCAGGTGAGCGGCCTTCGTTATCCTTGAAAAAGTAGCGCACGAAAGGATAAGCAGCACAGACGTCACCGCACGGGTCGGTCGAACCGTCATCGACAATGATCGCCTCGAAATCCTTGCAGGTCTGCCGGCTGAGGCTTTCAAGCAGTTCAGTTACCTCGTCGACACGGTTATAGACGGGCACAATTATGGAGAAACGGGGAGCAGGTCGGTCCATAGTTGTCAACTCATACGGGATTTATAGTCCTGATAGGTGAACTTGCGAAGCATCTCGCAGTCGCCATCGGTGTGACTGAGGACGATGGCCGGATGGTCTATGCCATTGAACATAGTGGTCTTGACCGTAGTATAATGGTTCATATCTTCAAGGCGCAGACGCTGACCGATGCGGAGTGGTTCAGCAAAGGTCCAGTCACCGACGTAGTCTCCGCTCAGGCAGGAGTTACCCCCGAGACGATAGGAAGGCATATCTGGTGCCGGATCAGCCACAGCTTCGGTGATGGCCGGCTTATAGGGCATCTCCAGGGTATCTGGCATATGGCAGGCGAAGCTAACGTCGACTATTGCGGTTTTTACACCCTGATTTTCGACCACATCAACTACAGAAGTGATCAAATCGCCGGTGCGCCAGGTGAAGGCACTACCCGGTTCGAGAATCACCTCCAGATTGGGGTGACGGAGGCGGAAGTCGCGCAACAGCCGGATAAGATGTGAAGTATCGTAGCCTTCGCGCGTCATCAGGTGACCGCCACCCATGTTGACCCACTTAAGGTGAGGAAGGAAGCGGCCGAACTGCTCCTCGAAAGCAGCGAGCACCCGCTCCAGATCATAGCTCGATGACTCACACAGTGCATGGAAGTGAAATCCCTCCAGCCCTTCAGGCAGAGTGTCGGGCATCATGTCGGCAGTGACACCGAACCGTGATCCCGGCAGCGCCGGATTGTAGATGTCTGTCTCAATGACCGAGCACTGCGGATTGACTCTCAGCCCGGGAGACACGGCTCCGCCGCGCGCCTGCACATCAGCCTTGAAGCGTTCCCACTGGCTCAACGAATTGAAGGTGATGTGGGTGCTTCCGTCAAGATATTCACCTATTGTGGCCGGAGTGTAGGCAGGGCAATAGGAATGGACCGACGCATGGAGTTCCTCGCGGGCCAACTTAAGTTCATTAAGCGAGCTTGCGGTAGCATCTATGCCATATTCCCTGATGATCGGGAAGGTGCGCCACAGTGCATTGGCCTTAAAAGCCATAATGATCTTCACACCGGCCTGTGAGGCCACCGAGGTGATCAGGTCAAGATTGCGGCGCAACTTGTCTTCATAGACTATATAAAACGGTGTCGGTATTTCCGATTCTTTCATAAGCGGGAAACTATGTGGCAATTGGTGATCAGTCGTTGATAACGGTGAATTTGGCAAATTTAAGCAGCAGGGTCTTGACAGCACCGCTGAAGTCGACGGTGATGCGCACATCTCCCGCAGAAGTGTCAATGCCGGTGATGGTGCCGCGTCCGAATTTCAGATGCTCTATGCGGGTGCCCACGCTCAGATCGCCGTAGGAATCGACAGGGGCCGAAGGCGCGGAACCCGGGGCAGACGGTGCACGCCGCCCCATGGAACGAAATCCGGAACTGCGGTCGGGCACAGGGGCAGAAAATCCCCAGCCCGAAGGCGACGGGAAATCCTGTGGCTGACGCATGGCGGGCTGAACATAGGGCGATGAACCGCCGCCATCGGTGGTGCGAATATATGTAGGATCAATGTCGTTGATGAAACGGCTCGGCATCGGAAACACGGTCTGACCATTGCGGAAGCGTGATCTGGCATAAGAGAGCATGCAGAAGCGCTTGGCGCGGGTGATGGCCACATATAGCAGACGACGCTCCTCTTCGATCTCGCGCTGCGAACCTATGGCCATGCCGGAGGGGAAAAGCTCTTCTTCCACACCGACCACAAACACATTGTTAAACTCCAGGCCTTTGGCAGCATGAGCGGTCATCAGTGTGACGCGCTCGGCCGCCTGTTGGTCAGTATCTTTACTATCCTGATCAGTAGCCAATGAGGCTATGCCCATGAACGCGCCGAGAGTCATGTCCTGACTGCCTTCCTCCAGACACTCTTCCACAAATTCGCGCACGGCATTGAGTAGCTCCTCCAGATTCTCGCGCTTGGCTACGCTTTCGGGAGTGCGGTCCGAGAGGTACATGGCCATCAGGCCAGATCCTGTTATGATCCGTTCAGCCACAGCAAAGGCATTGTCACCACGAAGGTTAAGTTCCACGAAGCCTTCGATCATGCGCCGAAAATCAGCCAGTTTACGCAATGGTGCGGCAGAAATGCCGGCAGGATAGCTTTCGGGCGAAGAAAGTACCGTCCATATGCTCACATCGGCCTCAATAGCGGCACGGGTCAAGCGATTAAGCGTGGTGTCGCCAATGCCACGGGCAGGAGTGTTGATGACACGGCGCAGAGCTTCGTCATCGTCAGGATTGAGGCTCAGGCGGAAGTAGGCGAGAGCGTCCTTCACTTCCTGACGCTGATAGAACGACAGGCCTCCATAGATACGGTAAGGGATATTGCGTTTGCGCAGCGACTCTTCAAGCACACGGCTCTGGGCATTGGTACGATAGAGTATGGCATAGTCTTCGAAAGAGTCATGATAACGGGCGCGCAGAGTGCCGATGCGGTGCGCCACGAGATAGCCTTCCTCGAAGTCACTGTAGCTCTGCACGACTTCAATCGATGGTCCGACCTCGTTTTCGGAATATGCCTTTTTAGGGATCTGGCGCGTATTTTTGGCAATCAGCGAATTGGCTGCATTTGTTATGGTCTGCGTAGAGCGATAATTCTGCTCGAGTTTAAAGGTGCGCAGCGATGGATACGCCTCCTGCAGACGGAGAATGTTGTCGATGTTGGCACCACGGAAAGAATAGATGCTCTGCGCATCATCACCCACAACGGTGAGTTTCTGTGATTCGCGAGTAAGCATGTTGACGATCAAGTGCTGGGCGAAGTTGGTGTCCTGATACTCGTCGACCAGCACATAGCGGAAAAACTCCTGATAGTGGCGGAGCACGTCGGGATTATCACGCAGAAGCACATTAGTATAATAAAGCAGATCGTCGAAATCCATGGCATTGGCCACGAAACAACGGTTGACATAGGCCGCATAGATAGCATAGACCATCGGACGACGCGCACGCTTATCGGCCTCAATGATCTCTTTAGAGTTCTTATACTGCTGCGGAGATATCAGCGCGTTTTTAGCTGAAGATATGGCGCTCAACACAGTGCTGACCTTATAGACCTTGTCATCAAGATCCATATCCTTGATGATGATCTTGACAAGCGCTTTGGAGTCGGCAGTGTCATATATGGTGAAACCCGGTTTGAAGCCGATGCGGTCAGTGTGAGCACGGAGTATTCTGGCAAATATCGAATGGAAAGTGCCCATCCAAAGCCTGGAGGCCGTCTGTGGACCGGTCATGGTCTGTATGCGCTCGCGCATCTCACGCGCGGCTTTGTTGGTAAATGTCAAGGCCATGATGCGCCATGGCTCATAGCCCTGCGCCAGCAGATGGACAATCTTATAGGTGAGCACACGAGTCTTACCCGACCCCGCCCCGGCAATCACCAGCTGTGGGCCGGAACAGTAAGTCACCGCCTCGCGCTGCGATGGATTGAGTTGGCTCAGATAGTCTTCTTCGTGCATAGGTGCAGGGATCATCATTTGTCGATTACGAGATGGGTCAACCTATGCTCCAGATCAGTAGATGAGATGTGAGTGGAGAGCACACCACGATGGGCAATAGATATGCCGCCGGTTTCCTCACTGACCACGATGGCCACGGCATCGGTGGCCTGAGCAATGCCGAGAGCGGACCGGTGACGCAGCCCTAGCGAACGCGGTATATTTAAATCGTGACTCACAGGGAGAATACACCCTGCCGCCATGATGCGATTGTGGGCTATGATCATGGCTCCGTCATGAAGCGGTGAATTTTTGAAAAAGATATTTTCGATCAGGCGGGTATTGATATTGGCATCAATGATATCGCCGGTCTTTTCATAACTTTCAAGACTCATCACCTGTTCGATCACAATGAGGGCACCGGTGCGCGAACGGGCCATGTTCATGCAGGCATAGACAATAGGCATGACCTTGCGCATGGAGTCGGCCGCCTGCTGCGAAGCGGCATCACGCTTGCGGTGGAAGAGTTTCTGGAAAAGATGCCAGCGACGATGAGAACCAACCTCCTCCAAGAATCGCTTGATCTGTTCCTGAAATATGATCACCAGCACCAGCAAGCCGATAGACATGAATTTGTCGAGTATGGTACCCGTGAGGCGCATACCCAGAATTTCGGACGTGACAAGCCACACGGCAATGAATGCGAGCACGCCGAGAAAGATATTTTTTGTGCCCGACTGCTTCATCAGCTTATAAAGCCAGAAGAGCAGTGCGGCCACAAGCAGCACATCAAGTGCGTCCTTAATACCAAACTGAATCATCTTACCGCAAAGATACAACATTTCCTGCAAACTACGCCAATACCACCACTAAATAATGCCACGCAATGACGGGCATCTACCCGACATGTTTCATTAAATCACTGAGATGCTAACACTGAATCAGCAAAAATCGCTACCTTTGCAGAGATGATTAAGAAGAATAAGCTATTGAGCCTTTTGCTCGTGTTGCTGATGCTTATAGTGGCAGCGGCATCAGTCAATAAGGCCATATTCGGACATAGGTTCGGACCTGGACACAGTCGAGAAGAAACCGTAAGCGACAATACAGAGGCAGCAGAACGACAACCTGACGGCACCATAGTCATACATACAGCCAATATCGAAGGGACCACGACAGGTTACGCAGGAGACGTGCCACTCGACATATATATCACAGACGGAAAGATCTCTGACATAAAGGCTCTGCCAAATGTTGAGACACCATCATTCTTTCGCCGGGCATCGGCATTATTGGAATCGTGGGTCGGAAAGACTCCGCAAGAAGCATTGGACACTCACGTAGATGCCATCAGCGGAGCTACATATTCATCTATAGCCATAATCAGCAATGTCAATAAAGGGCTGGCCTTGTACGCTGAAACCGATGGCCGACAGACCGAATCAGTACCGCTGAAGATATGGATTGCCTTTGCCGTGACTCTGGCAGCATGCATAATCCCGCTATTTGTGAAAAATCGGATATATCACACAGCACAACTGGTAGCAAACGTAATCGTCCTCGGCTTCTGGTGCGGCCAGTTTCTCGACTATACTCTAATATTGAAATATATATCCGACGGACTTACATGGCCACTCGGCCTGACTGCCGCCGCAATGCTCATCGCAGCATTTATATATCCGCTCTTCGGCCGCCCGCAGCATTACTGCAACCACGTCTGTCCACTCGGTGCCGCCCAAATGCTTATGGCCCAGATATGCGGCTACAAGATACGAATCCCGCACAAGATACTGAAAGCGCTGGATCTATCGCGCCGGATAATATGGGCCGTGTTGATGTTGCTGCTCTGGACCGACTGCCTCACCGGCTGGATGGATCTGGAACTGTTCCAGGCATTCCAATTTCGGTCAGCATCGTGGTGGATCATTGGTGCGGCATGTGGGTTCGTGGCACTATCAACCGTCATAGCCCGTCCATATTGCCGGTTCCTTTGCCCGACCGGCTCCCTGTTCAAACGCGCCGAAAACATCAGCTGAACATATAAAACCTGGCGAGGAGTGGCTTCACAGTCACTCCTCGTCAAATAATAAACCAATCATTATCACATTTCGATATTATAACATCAGCCACCGCAAAAAGGTTCACAAAATTTGTGTCATCATTAAATAAAAATGTGCCAACGCTGGATTATAGCGCCGGCACAATACTACGAAATCTATATTTCTTCCTATGACGTTGGAGTTACTCGATGCTTTCTGGTACATATAGAAAATTTCGCTGGAACCTCGAGTACAATTTTACCCACATTTATTATATATACTTCCACTTCTACAGGCCGTGTGGCCTATCTCGGCCACTACTACGCGTACGCAAATGCGAGTAGTGATGTATTGAGCACACTTCAATGCATTACCTCAATGCCCGATATAAAGATCGATGGCCGATATAAAACAACGAAAGCCAAGCGCGACACGCTTGACTTTCTTCAGTGGGCGGAGAGGACGAGATTCGAACTCGTGGACAGGATTGCTCCCGTCGTCGGTTTAGCAAACCGGTGGTTTCAGCCACTCACCCACCTCTCCATTGGTGGTTATTTCCGGCTACAAAGTTAGAGGTTTTGGTCGACCTGTGCAAATTTTTATCCGTTTTTTTACAAAAAAAGCGGCTTGCCGGGCCTTGAGGCGGGGCAAGCCGTTTATTATGAGTTATTTCGGAGAATCTGATCAGTCCACGTCGTTGAGTACGCAGATGGCTACTCGGTTCCAGCTTTCTTCCTTAAACATGTGGCCGATGCCTTCACCCTGAGCCTTGATGCGGTCGCCGGCGATACCATACTTATTGATCAGCATGGTGCGTACGGATTCTGCACGTGCGGCAGCCAGCTTGGTGTTGAAGTCGATGTTACCATCCTGCGAGGCATAGCCCTTGATTTCTACGGTTGCTTTGGGATTGTGCTTCAGGTAGTCGGCGATCATCTCCACGTTGGGGAGCTGGTCAGTGGTCACCTT
This sequence comes from uncultured Bacteroides sp., assembly GCA_964555345.1. GTDB lineage: Bacteria > Bacteroidota > Bacteroidia > Bacteroidales > Muribaculaceae > UBA3263. Next base: position 9,120 of record CAZKRV010000024.1, on the reverse strand, counting down.
CGATGAGCCGATCTTGTAGAACACGTAGCGTACCGATTCCAGTGTGTTGGTGTTGGTGGTTTCCTTAATCACCTTCACGGGGCGGTTCAGGCAGTCGTCAAGCTGAGCGGCGAGCACTGTTGCTGCTGCGGTTGCGTCGGCGTTGGCCACCTGCAGGGCAGCGTTTTCGGCGCGGAGAGCGTTGATCTGCTCGTTGAGCGCAGAGTAGTCACAGGGAGCTGCATAGGCAAATGAGTGAGTGCCGTTGGAGCAGGGGAAGTGATAGGTCACGCCTGCTTCGAGTTCAAACGCTGCATGCTGACCGTCGTAGTATACGGTGCTTTGACCCTTGCTGGTGCCGGGAGCCATGTCCCATACCACTGCGGGCTTCACCGACAGAGTCCATGCCTTGCTCTGGCCGAGATTGAAGTTGAAGTTCACGCCTGCCTTGGTGCCGAAAGAGTTGGCGTCCTTGCCCTGCGATTCGGGCACATAGGTGTGAAGCCAGCCTGCACCGGCCACTGCCTCTACTTCAAACACTCTGGGTTGGCCGGCATAGCCTGCGAAAAGATTATTGAGGTTTACTGCACCAAACACGCCGACATAGCTGCGGTCAAACGTATTGTGAGTTGATACTCCCTTGTTCCAGCGCGAGGTGTTGATACCGAATTCGCCGTCCACGCCGAGTCCAAACACGGGGGTTATCTGCTTGCGGAGTTCAATGCCGGTCACGCCGCGCATGTTCTGCCAGAAAGAGGCATCCTGACCGTGGAGGGGCGTAGCCACACCTCCTTTAAGAGTGAGGGAGATATTGTCTGTGAGTTTGCTACCCTCGAGATTCTGTGCTGTGGCTGCACCGGCAACTGAGAGCACAGCGGCAGCAGCGATAAAGAACTTGTTCATAAAGAATTTTGGTTATAATGTTGAATTGTGTTGATTTGTTTCTGTTAGCTTGACACATTCATATAACACAACGCCGCTGCATTTTGTTCGCCGGATTTTCTCTTACGGCTCACTCAATGCAGCGACGATTCTTTATAAGTTGCTCTTTATCAGTAGATGATTTTCTCTATTTTCTTACCCTGCACCTTGATCAGCAACTGGCCGTGGCTCGGATCGGCCACTTCCACTCCCTGCAGATTGAAGTAATGCACAGGACATTCGCCCACTTCGTCAGCCTCCACGGAATCAATGCTGACGGCTGTCGGACCAGGCACCGACACAGCGTTTTCAATAATGCCGGTAGTATAATTGATCAACAGCACTGCATAGTGGGCATTGGCGCGGTTGGTGATCGTGGTGTTGTTTACCGATCCTGTATAGGTATATGCCTTGTCGCGCTCGATCGTGGCCGGCACAGACGACATCAGCCCACGATAGTTGTTGATATAGCGGGCCACATCATTATATATGGTCGACACCAATGAGCCTTTTGATTCCCAGCCGCCCATCTTTCCGGCACTGCCTCCGGCGTAGTAGTTAGTCTGAGGATATGGACCGACATTATCCTCGATAGCCACGAAAGCGAGGCGATAGTTAGCCTTCTCGATATCCAGGGCAAAGGTCACGCGGGTCTCGATCGAGGTCTGCTTCTCTTCCTCTGTCACGTTCACGATCTCCACCTTGCCCACTGCAGGCTCCTTGCGCAGCTCCAGATAGGCAGCCTCGAGTTCTTCAAACGTAGGCTGCACTCCTCCCGGGTGGCGGTTGACCACTGCCATCGGATAGGAGGATATCAGCGAACTGATCGATGCATAGCTTGAAGTTACCATCGGATCATTGCCACTGTGCACTGCGATGCCGATAAACGAGCCGTCTTTATATTTTTCGCGCATGGCCTCCATGCCGACTATGCCGCGCGGACACCAGCCGCACCATGTGCCGGTACCCTCTTCCACCACCACGTTCTTCTCAAAACCTGTTCCGGCCGCAAGTGCCAGCACCGAAGCAGATTTCTCAATGTTCGACGTAGCTTCATTAGGATTGCCATTCACGCTCTTCACTTTGACTTTAACCGGCACCGACACTCCTTCGGTATTGCCCGTCAATGCCACACTGATCACGCTCAGTCCGTTATATTCATCGACAGGCTCCTCCAGCGTGTAGGTCATCACCTTGGCTTCCTCGTTGCCTACGCTCACCTCCAGTTCGAGGCTCTTGAGCGGCGAGGCCGACATATTCGACACCAACACATCCACATCAAACGGCTCGCCGACTTCGATGCTTGACGGCGCAGACATTTCCACGATCTCCGCACGGTTTTCCGGCAGATTGTCGCCCTCAATGCGGGCCTTCACGCACACGAATCCGTAACTCGATGCGTAATTGTTCCATGTCATGCCATTTTCCGAGTCCCCGACTCCGAGATATCCGCCAGGCAGATTGGCATGCACTGTGCCGTCCATTGCCACGGGGGTGTCATTGCTCGTCGAAATCGTAGCAATGAAGCCTACCCACACCGGGCTGCCGGTCTTGAGCGCCACAGGCTCGTCAAGCACATATTCCGTATAGTTTCCGTCAGCCGAAAGAGTCATGGTTCCTTCGGCCGATGAGAGCGGAGTGCCGCTGAGCGAACGCGAGCAGAACACCTTCACCGGAATCTTCACCTGAGCCGCGCTCTTCGTAGCTCCGTTGGCCACCAGCACCGAAGTGATCCGGCAGCCGTCAAACTGTTTCACGGTCGAAGCATTGATCTGCATGGCACCACCGATATTCTTTATGCCATTGCTGGGGCCAATGAAACTATAAGGAGAGTAACACATACAGAAGTCCATCCACGATCCGGACTCAGGAGCGCTGACGCTCACCGCACCGGCAGTGGTCATGGCTGATTTCATCGGGTCCAGCAGCACTCCGCCATTAAGCGAACGCACCGATGCCGTACCCTGTGCCGACAGACTCACTGCGCCGACGGCCAGAGCCAGAGAGAGTAATAGTTTCTTCATAATCAATTTTACGCTTTATATATATTGTACTACTATGTTTTTCTCGATCACTTGTTTTTGCGCGGTGCAGTGGTCTGAAACTCCTTGAGATATAGCGGCGTCGAATAAGCCACATCAAGAAAGTCTCCGGCCCTGAAAGCCTTTTCGCTCAGTGCCAGCATATCCGAGGCGAGCGGATTCACTCCTTCTATAAACCGTGCATTGGGGTGAGTGATCACCGTCCGCGCCTTGTCCACCGCATTACCCATGAACAGCAGCGGACCTTGATCCAACAGCGCGCCATATGAATCTTCAGTAAGTATCAGCGGCTGTGACGGCATCAGCTCATGCAGCCACATATCGAGCACGCAGGTAAACACCTCCATACGCCTTGCGTCAATCATCGGAGCAAAGCGCGTATCCAGGTCTATGCCATGATGATTAAACATCACATTGGTGGCCAGAATCTGCAGCGTAGGCACCCCGATAAGCGGCACACCCAGAGCATAGGCCAGCCCCTTGGCCTCCGAAAGGCCTATGCGCAGCCCAGTGTAACTGCCCGGACCGATCGACACTGCCACGGCATCAATCTGCCGCTGCTGCGACTTGGCCTCGGCCAAAGCCTGCTTCACGAACTGCCCCACCTTCTCAGCATGGTTTCGGCCGTGCATATCGGTGAAGTCCGCGGCCACGGCCATATCCGCCGTAAGGGCCACCGAGCAGCAGTCGGTCGAGGTTTCTATATTGATAATATTTGCCAAAACTATCTACGTATTTTTCAGTTAATGTTTCAGTTTCAGATAGATTTCTACCGCTTGGCGGGCCTCGGCGGCATCGTGTGCGCGCAGTATCGCCGCACCACCCTCCAGGGCTGCCAGATGAGTCGCCGTCGTTGCAGGCAGAGCTTCGTCGGCGCTGATGCCGAGCAGACGGGTGATCATCGACTTGCGCGACACTCCGGCCAGCACCGGACGCCCGAGCGCTTCAAGCACCCCGAGATCACGCATCAGTTCCCAATTCTGGTCAAGAGTTTTGGCGAAGCCGAAACCCGGATCCACGATTATGTCGGCCACACCCATATCGGCCAGCTGGCCGATGCGGCGGGCGAAAAAGTCGAGCACGGCTGCCGTCACTCCGCCCTCGGCCGAATAGTCGGTCAGATCCTGCATGGTGTCGGGAGTGCCGCGGGTGTGCATCATCACGTAGGGAGCATGCGTGCGGGCCACCACGCCCCACATATCCGGGTCCATATCACCGCCCGATATGTCGTTGATCATGTCGGCCCCAAGTCCGGTAACGCAACGCAGCGCCACTCCGGCCCTATACGTATCAACCGACACCGGCACGTCACTGATCACATGCCTCACCGCCTTCAGCGCCATCTCCAGCCGTCGCAGTTCCTCATCGGCATCCGGAGCCGTCGATCCGGGGCGGGTCGAACACGCACCCACGTCGATCATGTCGGCCCCGTCTTCAAGCAGACGCTCCACACGGCGCTCCACCTCCGCGCCGCTCATGGTGCGACTACCGGAATAGAACGAATCAGGCGTGGCATTGACTATCGCCATCACTGCCGGGCGGTCATATTCCACCAACCGGCCATTTATATTGAGCGAAAACGGAATCATAGATTCGGCAAAGTTACACATTTTATATAATACCTCAAAAAAATTGCCGTCTGCCGCATGATTTATCCAGCTTTTTCAGTAATTTTGCGGCAGATTATCCCTGACACGCCTCTGACATTATGATTGAATTATCTATTGCCGACTGGTTGAGTGCGTCCTACCTGTTCACCCTGGTCTGGGACCACATGAGTTATTTCTATGTCTTCTTGTTCATGACCATCGAAAGCTCGTTCATACCGTTCCCGAGCGAGATTGTCGTGCCGCCGGCAGCCTACATTGCCGCCACCGAAGGCACCATGAGCGTGTGGGGCGTAGGCATTGCCGCCACTCTCGGCGCACTCTGCGGATCTATAATCAACTATTTCCTGGCCATGTGGCTCGGCCGCCCTATCATCTATGCCTTTGCCGATAGCCGCCTTGGCTCCATCTTCATGATCAATCGCGAAAAGGTTGACCGCGCCGAACAATACTTCGACAAACGCGGTGCCGTTTCCACCTTCATCGGCCGCCTCATTCCCGTAATCAGGCAGCTCATAAGCATTCCCGCCGGCCTGGCGCGCATGAACTTCATGCGCTTCTGCATCTTCACCACGGCAGGCGCTGCCATTTGGAACATCATTCTCTGCTGCCTCGGCTGGTTCCTGGCCCGCACTGTCAGCAAAGAAGACCTCTTCACCCAGATCGAATATTACAACGACTATCTCACAGGCTTCGGCTGGATCCTCGGCGGACTCTGCGTCATCTTCATTGTCTGGAACCTGTGTAAACCCAAAATGCCCAAATACGACATATGACCCAGGTATCACCCTCGCTGCTCTCTGCCGACTTCGGCAATCTGGCCCGCGACGTTGAAATGGTCAACAACAGCGCCGCCTCCATGATCCATCTCGACGTGATGGACGGACGCTTCGTGCCCAACATATCATTCGGATTCCCCGTCATCGAAGCCGTGGCAGCTGCCGCCCGCAAGCCCCTCGACGTCCACCTGATGATCGTCGAGCCTGACCGCTGGGTCAGCCGCGTACGCGACTGCGGCGCCGAAATCATGAACGTACACCTCGAAGCCTGCACCCACCTCCACCGCACCATCCAGTCCATTCATGCCGCCGGCATGAAGGCCGCCGTCACACTCAATCCGGCCACTCCCGTGTCGCTGCTTGAAGACGTAGTGGCCGACCTCGACATGGTGCTGCTCATGTCGGTCAACCCCGGCTTCGGCGGACAGAAGTTCATCGAACGCACCGTCGACAAGACCCGCCGCCTGCGCCGGCTTATCCATGACTCCGGCTCCAAGGCCCTGATCGAGATCGACGGCGGTGTCAACGAGACCACCGGACGGCTCCTGGTCGACGCCGGTGCCGACATACTCGTGGCTGGCAACAGCGTCTTCAAGGCCCCCGACCCCACTGCCGCAATCGCAGCCCTCGCCGCTCTCTGACTACAGACCATCTGACCTCACAGTAACATTCCATTAATTATACACCCCCCACAATATAATACCTACCACTCTTATGCTTGGCATCTGTAGCGACCATGCCGGTTTCGCACTCAAACAGCAGGTAATCGACCATCTCCGCACCAAAGGACTTGAAGTAAAAGACTTCGGCACTTACAGCGCCGACTCATGTGACTATCCCGACTTTGCTCACCCCTGTGCTGCAGCCCTCGAAAGCGGCGAAATTGAAATGGCCATCGCCATGTGCGGATCCGGCAACGGCATCTCCATGACTCTCAACAAACACCAGGGAGTGCGTGCAGCCATCTGCTGGAACCGCGAACTGGCCGAACTCGCCCGTCAGCACAACGACGCCAACTGCCTCGTGCTCCCCGCCCGCTTCATTCCCGCCGAACTCGGACTGGAACTGGTCGACGCATTCCTCGCCACCCCGTTCGAAGGCGGCCGCCACGTGCGCCGCGTCGAGAAGATAGCCTGCCGCTGAGCCACTTAGCCTAACCTCCTATACCCCGTCAGCCCGCCATGACATTCCTGTTTATCACCGAGATGGTCGGAGCCGTCGCCGCCGCGATCTCCGGCATAAGACTCGCTTCCGTCAAGCGATTTGACTGGTTCGGCGCCTACATCGTCGGACTCGTCACCGCACTCGGAGGCGGCACCATGCGTGACGTGCTGCTCGACATTCCCGTCTTCTGGACCCGGTCGTGGGACTACTTTGCCGCCACGGCCGTGGCCATGATCATAGTCCTCATATTCCAGCGCCAGCTCGTGCGCCGACTCAAGGCCCTCCTGGTGTTCGATGCCATCGGACTCTCCCTCTTCACCCTCATCGGCATCGAAAAGACCCTTACCGCCGGCTTCCCCATGTGGGTAGCCATCGTCATGGGACTCGTCACCGGTGCCTTCGGCGGCATCCTGCGCGATATTCTCATCAACGAAGAGCCCCTCATCTTCCGCAAAGACATCTACGCCATGGCCAGCTTCCTCGGTGGCATTGTCTATGGCGCCGTCTTCGCCCTCGGTGGCGACCAGGTGGCCTGCGGACTCAGCTGCGCCATCGTCTGCCTGACCATACGCATGCTTGCCCTTCACTTCAACTGGTGCCTCCCCGTCATGCACCCTGACGACGAACAATGAACCTCCTCTACGTTGCCATAGGCGGAGCCATCGGCAGCACCCTCCGCTACCTCACGAGCCGGCTCATCTCACAATGCTCCTCTGCCGGCTTCCCCTGGGGCACACTGATTGTCAACGTCATCGGCTGCTTCGCCATCGGAGCCATCTGCGGACTCGCATCCCGCGGCATCAACCTCTCGCAGTCCGCCCGCCTCTTCCTCATCACCGGACTCTGCGGTGGCTTCACCACCTTCTCCACCTTTGCCAACGAAAGCTATCTCCTTCTCGACGCACGCCGCCTCCTCACCATGGCCGCCTACCTCGCGGCCAGCGTCACCCTCGGCCTCCTCGCCGTCGCCGCCGGCCACCACCTCACCCGCCCCTAATCCCCCCCAAAAAATGCCCGCAATGGGCGCGCCGAAAGAGCACCGACTCCCGCTTAACCGGGTACACCGCCAGGTGTGCCCGGACCTCCGACCAACCCCAGCCCATCGCGCGCCGACGGTGCGCGGACTCCCGGACCGTCACATTCGCCATCACATTCGTCCTGCACGGGAGTCTGCGCGGATTGATGTTTTTAGACTAAATGCTGAGGAGCACCATTCCCAGCTTTTCTTTTGGCTTGCTCTTCGGATTTAATCCTGTTTGCAAACTCTTGAATTTTATTACAGATCCACATTGACGCAGTTTTTCCGTCGGAATAGTCGGCTTCGGCGAACATATCAATACGACCATCCTCTCTAAGACGTTCGACTTGCTCAAAAGCCTTTCGGTCACCAGCAGGATATATCGCAAAGGTTGCCCCTCCACGTCCTTTTACAACTGAGAATGCTGGTACATCGCTCGGTCCATCTGCAATATAGATCATATTCCTGAAATCTACTCGGCGTTGTGCGTCCGTTAGTTTACTATTGACCGTTACATCTTCAATTTCTCCGATTCCCTTGTTTATTTCAAAAATGGCTCTCGTTTTGGAGGTATTGTCAATCGTATAACCAATTTCACTTATGACAAGGTCTCCATCCTCATCCTTATCTTGAATTAACTCGCATCCCCAGATATTCTTAACAAATTCCATTATAGAGGTACCGCGGATTACTTCTGCAAACCCCGTGCTCACAATGTAATGCTCGACACGGATATTATATTCTTTGCACACTTCATCCGATTCGAGCAGATTCGTTGTTGTTCGGAATATCTCAGGAATGCCTGCATAGAAATTTTGTTGTGCACCATACCCTTTAAGTTTTTCATTACTGAGTTTCGGGAATTTACCCTCACGAACGTAACGAATGAACTGATTGAGATAGATCGTGTCCCTATTGACTTTTACTTTCTGCTCGTCCCAATATTTATCTGGGAGAGCATTTACTTCTGCCCAGAATTCTTTAGGATTTACATTATATTCTTTGAAAATGGGATCCTGCATATATCCGTTGACCAATGTTTTGTCAAAATCCCATATTACAGCAATAACATTCTGCATAGTTATAAAAATTTAGCTTTGAAGTTCTGTTGACTGTTCATCAATGGCATGGATAATTTCCAGTTTGAGGTCTTCGGGGTAATCCTTGTTTGCCATGTAGCATGTGATGATACGCTGAAATAAATCTTTGTCGATACGTCCGGCAGCTACATGGTAAATTATGGCTTCCATGCACTGCATGAAGTTGTAAGCATGCCAATAGTAGCCGTTATGAACGAGGAACCATACTCCGATTGTCAGTGCAACGCGTTTGTTGGAGTCTTCGAAATAATGACCGGTACATAAGCCAAAGACAAGATATGTGAGTTTATCAACGAATGTGGGATAATACAGATCGCTCTGTACGAAGTCAAGAACTTTGCGTATTCCGCCTTCGTCTTTCACTCCTTGCAGTCCACCACCGCTGGCAGCTATCGTCTTTGCATAGACCGCCAACGCTTCGTCATAGGAGATGTATTTCAAATCCTCACTCATCATCAGCTTGTTTTAGGCGTTTGAGAACTTCCTTATTCTCCGGCAATTCCATTATGT
>CAZKRV010000023.1:0-17680 GCA_964555345.1 uncultured Bacteroides sp. | reverse complement strand
ACACACTCCGTTTGTATGAAATGTTCCTCGGTCCGCTTGAGCAGAGCAAACCATGGGACACCAATGGTATTGACGGCGTAAACAGATTCATCAAGAAGCTCTGGAAACTATATCAGGATGCCGACGATTCCAAGCCCACAGCAGCCAACCTCAAGTCAATCCATACATTGATAAAGAAGGTGACACAGGATATCGAGAACTTCTCGTTCAACACCTCTGTGGCCGCTTTCATGATCTGTGTCAACGAACTCACCGCACAGAAGTGTCACTCCAAGGCCGTGCTTGAACCTCTGGCAGTGGTGATAGCTCCGTTCGCTCCTCATGTGGCCGAAGAACTGTGGCACACTGCTCTGGGCCACACTGACTCGGTAATAGATGCCAAATGGCCTGAATTTGACGAAAAGTATCTGGTGGAAGATGAGGTGACCTATGCCGTATCGTTCAACGGCAAGGCCCGCTACAACATCACCGTAGCCGCCGATGCCGGAGCCGATGAGGTGAAGCGCGTGGCCCTGGCCCACGAAGCCGCATCGAAGTGGACCGAAGGCAAAGAACCCGCCAAGGTGATCTTCGTACCGAAGAAGATACTCAACTTTGTAATAAAATAATACAGCATAATTCTGCGTTAGGTAGTGAGATGACTCCTGAAATAGTATTTGCCACCAACAACGCTCACAAACTCTCCGAGATTCGCCAGATTCTCGGAGAATCTGTCAGTGTCAGATCCCTTGCCGAAATAGGCTGCACCGACGATATACCTGAAACTGCATCGACACTTGAAGGCAATGCCGAAATCAAAGCCCGCTACGTGGCTGAGAAATTCGGTGTATCGATCTGCTTCGCCGATGACACAGGACTGGAGGTGGCCGCGCTCGGCGGCGAACCGGGAGTCTATTCCGCACGTTATGCCGGTCCAGGGCATGACTCAGCGGCCAACATGGCTAAACTGCTCAGGCGCATGGAGGGAGTGACTGACCGCCGCGCAAGGTTCCGCACCGTGATAGCACTGGTGATCGACGGAAAACTCACTCTGGTGGAGGGAGAGGTGCGTGGCACCATAGCCACTTCACCGTCAGGCAGTGATGGATTCGGATATGATCCTATATTCGTGCCAGAAGGCCACACTACCACATTTGCCGAAATGACACCTGAACAGAAAAACTCCATCTCACACCGCGGCCGTGCAATGGCACGTCTGCTTGAAGTACTTGACAAAGAATTATGACCAGACACCTGATATTTTCTCTCCTTACTGCTGTGGCGGCAATAGCTCCGTCACCACCATCGGCCTCGGCACAACGCACCGTAGGATCCTGGGAATCTGTAGCTTCGTATGGCGACACACCTAAGCGTGTGATCGACACTGCCGACAAAGTCTTTGTGCTCGCACAGAACAATCTATCGTCATTTGACAAGAATTCAAACGAGATCTTCGCCTACGGCAAGACCAATGTGCTCAATGACGGAAAGATCAACGACATATTCTATAACCACGAAGGTAAATACCTGCTGATCAGCTATACAAACGATAATATCGACATTATCACGGCCGACGGACGCACCATCAATTTCCCGGAGTTGATGAACGCTCAACTGACTGTAAGCAAAAAGATCAACAACGTTGCTTTCAGCGGTGATCGCGCCTATCTGGCCACCGAATTCGGCCTGATGGTGATCAACGTTAAAAAAGAGATAGTTGAAGAAACAGGAATCTATGGCTTTGCCGTGAACTCCGTTGCAGTAAGTCCGGACCGTATATTTATCGGTGTAAGGTCCGGATCCACAGGTACTTGGTCGGCACCTATAGGCGGTTCACACACCCGCTTCAGTGCGTTCACCAAATGCTGGAATGACTTCGTCACCTCCATGGAGGCACTATCGTCTACCAAAATACTTGGAGTCGGCAACAATGCCGGAATATTGACCTATGATCCTGACAATGACCGCATGAGCTGGAAAGCCTTCAGGTCAGGAATAGGCAGTACACGCCCACAGCGTACACGTGACGGCGGATACATGATTCACGACGCTAAACCAAGTTTCGTCATATTTATAGATAAAGACGGACAGGTGGCGGAGGAAACATCGCTTCCCGCCGAAGCAACTTCTAATGCTATAGCATCGTATCGCGCATCTTCTTCCGAAATATGGCTGGCCAACGCTGAAGGATATGGCTTGTATGACACAGGAAAATCAGCATTTATCCATTCGCGTATGCGTCCATCCGGAACGTCAGGTCCAAACGTGGGCCACATCATAGCCGCACCTGACGGTTCGCTATATATGATGACCACAGGCGAAGCCAATGACAATACGCTGGCTTATCGCCAGAACGTATTCATGGACTGCCTCACACCCGAAGGACGATTTATCAACATCAGTCCTAAACCTGCTCTCACTTACGGATATAAACCTGCAGTAGACCCCTCTGATCCTCAAAAATACCTGCTGGCTATGCGCCGTGGATTGATCAGTGTGGACTCCGATGGATCATATACCATATATAATAAGACAAACAGTTGCCTTCAGGACAAAGTGGCAGCTAACGTCTATATGATAACTGACGTGACGACCGATGCCAATGGCGACATCTGGGCACTCACTCACGCCAACGGTAAGAGCAATGCCTTTGATCTCTATCATGTCAAGGCCGACAAATGGGCGGCAGGACCCGAACCGGACGACTGGGAGGGCATAGATGTAGGTGAACTGGCCACAGCCCACTCGTCGTCAATACTCGCTCACTCGTCAGGTGCCATAATTTATTCAGGACATGCCAATATAGGCATATATGATGGAAAACGTTTCAGTAATGTGCCGCAAAAGGTCGATGCCGACGGTATGTCTATCACCGGCAATTACGTGTTTGACATGGAAGAGGACCATAACGGACAAGTATGGCTCGCCACCTCCGACGGAGTGAGAGTGATTCGCGACCCGATGCGCATGTTTGATCCAAACTGGGTTATAAACCGACCTAAAGTGGCACGCAATGATGGTACCAATCTGGCCGACTTCCTGCTTGACAAGGAAGTGGTAACTGACGTAAGCGTCGATGCCAACAATAACAAATGGTTTGCTACCGCAGGTTCCGGTCTATATCGCTCTAATCCTGACGGCACCGAAATACTTGACCACTTCACCGCCGAAAATTCAGGATTGATTTCCGATGTGGTCTATTCCGTATATGCCGACCCTAACTCCAATGATGTGTATGTAGGTACAAACATAGGACTCTGTATCTATCACTCCACCACAGCACCTGCAGCCGACGACTACTCAGACGTCTATGCCTATCCCAATCCTGTCACTCCGGACTATACCGGATTGATCTCAATCACCGGCCTGAAAGATAAATCGCTTGTAAAGATAGCTGATTCGGCCGGCAACGTGTTTCATCAGACAGTGTCGGAAGGAGGCATGGTGGTGTGGGACGGCTGCGATGCCTCAGGATCAAGGGTGAAGAGCGGAGTATACTACGTGCTCGCATCTGACGGATCATCAGATGCCGTGGTAACAAAAATTCTCGTAATAAACTGATATGACAGAAAAAACTAACGATAAGAATCTGCTGCGCTATGCCGACCGTACCGACAAAAGTTTCGGACTTGCAGGCATGGCCATAAGTCTCATGGTATGGGATGCCGCTGACCGACTGACTCATATCGATATAGAGGCTGAAGCCGAAGAGGCCGTGCGTATGTCTCCCGACTTTTATATCAGTCCGGTGGCTTCGGCCAAAGCCGTGTGGGAAAACAATCTCAATCGCTTCCGCCTCGCATCAGCCATGCTTGTGGCTAATGTAGCTTGCCGTAATTTCGTGCATCTGCACAGACCGGCAATTCCCTCCGACATCGATGATTCAATGCGGCGTACAGTGATAGAAGAAGGTGCCGAACTCTGCCAACTCGAAGCCGAAGAGTCGCTGCGCGTCTATTCCAAAGCCTATACTTATTGCCATCGTTTGTTCTCACACCCCGAAGTGGGACGCATAGCCACTCTTCTCTCCACTTCACTCAACGAAAAAGGGAAACTTTCATCTCACGAAATATTTGAGATCCTGGCCCCGCTGGGACGCTTGTAAAGACATATATTAAGGAAACTGAGAAAGAGGCGACGGATTACAAATCCATCACCTCTTTTTCAATTTCTATTATTACTTATCAGTGAGTGATATTGTAGGTGAAGCCTATTGTAATAAGCTCACGCAGCTGAAGCAGTCCCCATTCCTTGTCACGGTTTGCCGACTTGATCGAAGTGTCATAACGCATATCGATGTTGAGGTTAGTGGTAAGGAATCTATTGATGACAAACTGGAACTGATTCTGCCAATCAGCTTGTGAATATTCGTAGTTGGTAAAGAAGAATAATCTTGAACGCCAGTTGATATTGTAGCTGAGTTTCCAATTCAGCACAGCGTCTACGTTGGAACCGACAGAGTTCTTTGTCTTGCGTCCTTCCTCCAGACCCTGCGACACAGGATTCATATTTTTATTTATAACCGTCTTCAAGTTATATGAAAGCGGGGCTATAGTAGCGTTGAACGTTAGAGTCTTGTTACGGTTCGCTGTGTTAAACGTCATACCAAGACCTAAGTTGAGTTCACCGGGAGAAAGAAACGAGCCTGTCAAAGTCTTGCTATTACTCTTATAGGAATTGAAGATAGGAGTCTTGAACACACCTGTGATGGTGTAATACCACTTGCTGCTCGCCTTATAACCGAATTTAGAATTTATCTGCAAACGGTTTTCTGTGATGTTATAGTTACGATACTGATCATCGGGAGCACTGGCCAGAGCCGTACGCCATTGAAAGAAATTCTCAAAGAGAAGGTTGGGATGATATTTCGTGTTGAGGTTAGACGAATATGTGAAGTCAGCTACCAGGTTAAGCGAACTTGTTCCACCCTGATACCAGTTTGGCGAAATATAGGCCTGACTGAGCTGGAAGTTTATACCAAGCTTATTAAGCCAGTGTTGACGGTTTATCTCAACCTTTTCCACCTGTGCATTGATATCAGCAGAAAGATCACCTATGCTTACAGTAGCTTTGGTAGGATCATCGACCGTCACCATCACCACATCAGGAGCCTTTGGCAGATCCTTTATATTGTAACGCACATTTTCAGGGTGATAGATAGCATGACGCTGACGGGTAGAAGTTATGAACTTGCTCATGCGGTTTTCACGCTGTATCCATTGCATGGCCTGTGAACCAAGCGTAGTTCCGGGAACGGGAGCCTCTTCGGGAGTGATGCTGAGAGTATCAGTCAACGCATAACCCACATAAACCTGCGGAATAAAGAACACACCCGGCAAAGGAAGCACAGGCACGGAATCCATTACCAATGAATCGGTGGCCAAAGAATCTGCTACGGTGGTCGCTATAAGTTCTGTTTCTTCCTCATTATCGGAAATATATACCTGGGCGTTAGCACCACACACAGCTGTCAACAAAAGGGCAGCTGAAAATATCATGTTATGTTTCATTTTATTATAAATGTGATGATAAATCAGTAATTTCTGCAAAATTAGCAAAAAACCACCGGATTACACATATATATTATATAAAAAGTGATAAAAGGCTATTTCAACTATTCTGAAACTCACTGGGCGACATACCTGTGAGGTGCTTGAAATATTTGCCAAACGATGACTGATTGGAGAAGTTAAGTTCATAGGCTACCTGCTGGATATTCTTACCGGAGAAACGTAGCAGGTTTTTAGCTTCAAGAATAACATGATCATCTATGATCTCGGCTGCAGAATGACCGGTACATTCCTTGACCACAAGCGACAGATATTTTGCCGACATGCAAAGTTTATCAGCATAGAAAGCAACCGAACGCTCATAACGGAAATATTTCTTCACAAGACGCATGAATTCATGTGTGTAAATCATACGACGGCTACGTGGTTTCTTATCTGCATCGTCATTGCATCGGCGGGCACCGATGATCATGAGCTGATAGAATGTTGCGGTAAGCAGACTGCGTGATATGCTTTTGACGAGATGCTCGTCGCTCGGCGGCTGATTGTGTCTGGCATTGGCATCAAGCAGATCCAGATAGGTAGAAAGCATCTTCACTTCCATATTATCAAGTGTTATACACGGACCATGATTAGTCATAATAGGAAGTGAATTGAACACTACTATCTCGAAATTCAAATCATGCAGAAACTCTGTCGACACAAAAAGCACGTATGCCTCAAGATTTTCCACCGACTCATAGTCCACATTGATAATGGAGTTTGGACCAGTAATAATCAGGGAGTTACGTTTTAGTTTGTAATACTCCATATTGACCGTGAGATTCATCTTGCCACCCACCACCAAAGTGATGATCATGCCATTGAATCTGATGGCACGTTGCAATTCATGAGCCACGTCTACGTTGCCGGAAGGCTCCACATGCACGTAGACGTAGTCCATATCTGATGGCTTGCCATTGTAATTGGCAATCTCATGCAGTCGCTTCATCTCCTGAAGTGATACTGATTCAATCATAACCACGTTGGTAATATCTGCTTAATTTATATACAAAAGTACTAAATTTATAGCAAATAATTCATATTTCATGGAAATTTCGGCGAATTTATCTGACGAATATCCGTCAGGACAGTTCAAGCATACGCTGAATAGGCCGTAAAGCCTTGGCTGCCACTTCCGGATCAACTGTCACTTCAGGAGCCATATGCTCCAGGCAGTCGGCAAGTTTCTGCAAAGTGTTGAGCTTCATAAATGAACAGTCATTGCACGCACATGATCCGGTAAGGGGTGGGGCAGGATAGAAAGTCTTTCCCGTACACTTCTTCTGCATTTCGTGAAGTATGCCGCTTTCAGTGGCTACAATGAATTCCGATCCTTGGGGAGCATCGATAGCAAATTGGAGAAGAGCGGCAGTAGAGCCTACCTTGTCAGCAAGCAGAAGCACAGGTTTCTTACATTCCGGATGAGCCAGCACCAGAGCATCAGGATGAGCTTTCTTAAGTTCTACGATCTTTTCCACCGAGAACTGTTCGTGAACATGACAGGCACCGTCCCACAACACCATGTTGCGTCCGGTCACTGAATTTATATAATTGCCTAAGTTACGGTCAGGACCGAATATGATCTTCTCGTCAGCGGGAAATGTGTCGACAATCTGACGCGCGTTACTTGAAGTTACGAGCACGTCACTCAAAGCTTTCACTTCAGCCGAAGTGTTGACATATGACACGACGGTATGACCCGGATGCTCGGCTATAAATTTGGCAAAATCCTCAGCCGGACAGCTATCGGCAAGAGAGCAGCCGGCTTCCGGATCGGGAAGCAGCACAATCTTGTCAGGACAAAGTATCTTGGCCGTTTCACCCATAAAATTCACCCCGCAGAGTACTATTACAGGTTCTGCGAGTCCGGCGGCCAACCGGGCCAGTGCAAGAGAGTCACCGATATGGTCGGCTACATCCTGAATTTCCGGTCTTACGTAGTAGTGAGCCAACACCACTGCTTTCTTTTCCTTTTTCAGCTTCTGGATTTTTTCCTTCAAGGCTTCCACAGCAGCTTCCATATGTTTTTTATTTTTTATCTAAGTTTTTTTAAAAGAATATTTAAGAAATAATAATAATGAGTGTTGATTTACTGGATAACTTTCAATGTATACTGTTGCATATTGTCGTTATCTACAATAATCATCATTTTTTCAGGACTTATCAACATCTCATCAGCTTATTTCTTAGATGATTAGTATAGTTATCTACTTCATGTTAACAATGTGCAAAGTTAATAAATTTATTCCATTCACAATGTAAATAAACAGGCATTTGTCTGTTGACGGAAATCAATAACTTGTCGATAATATTCGGATCGGTCAGGATATCAACATTTCAACATGGTTTTCAATAGGCTTTTCAATACTTTTTCCATAGGTTATCTACAATATCAAAAATAGTCACTAACTTTGTAACCGTTAAATAAAACCATCACTTTTCACTACATTGTAATAATCATAATGGAAAATAAGCGACGTAATCCTATAGCCTGGATACCTTCAGTCTACTTTGCCATGGGGCTTCCGTTTGTGGCGCTTAATCTGGTCAGTGTGATCATGTTCAATAATCTCGGTGTGGATAAAGCTGAGATAGCCTTCTGGACCTCGCTGCTTACGCTGCCTTATACTCTTAAATTTCTATGGAGTCCGTTGCTTGAGATCTATTGGACAAAAAAGAATTTCGTGGTGGCTACTCAGGCTTTAAGCGGATTTTGCTTCGCTTTGATAGCTTTTGTTCTTCCGCTCCCCGACTTCTTTAGCTGGAGTATAGCCATCATGGGCATGATAGCTCTCTCCGGTGCCACTCATGATATAGCTACCGACGGAATCTATCTTACTGCACTTGACAAAAAGACTCAGTCAACGTATATAGGTTGGCAGGGTGCTTTCTATAATTTAGCCAAAGTTCTTGCCAACGGCGGATTGGTATGGCTGGCAGGTGTGCTGATGAATCACTACAAGACTACCAACCCTGAACGCGCTC
The DNA here is from genome assembly GCA_964555345.1 of uncultured Bacteroides sp. GTDB lineage: Bacteria > Bacteroidota > Bacteroidia > Bacteroidales > Muribaculaceae > UBA3263. Next base: position 9,164 of record CAZKRV010000023.1, on the reverse strand, counting down.
CTTTCTATGCCTGGATGATCATCATGGGGTTGCTCGGTGCCATACTTGTGGGACTCGCCATCTATCACTTTTTTATGCTCCCGACCGGAAGCCGCAATAGTGAAGATTCTCCTGAATCATTCGGTGCTGCCATGCATCAGCTCTGGGGTGTGCTCGCCGACTTCTTCCGTAAGCCTTACATATGGCTTTATATCCTCTTCATTGTCTGCTACCGTCTGACTGAAGGTTTTGCAGTGAAGATGGTTCCGATTTTCCTTCAGGCCCCGCACTCTGAAGGAGGTCTGGCCCTTTCCAACGAGGAGATGGGAACTATCTATGGCATTTTCGGTACTATCGCTTTCATCGTCGGTTCGATTCTCGGCGGATATTACATTGCCAAGCTTACGTTAAAGCGTTCACTCTTCTCGCTTGTGTGCATATTTAATGTGCCTTTCATTATCTACTATCTCTTCTCTGAATTTCTCCCCGAAAGCCTCTGGATCATAGGTTCCGGACTTGTGGTAGAATATTTCTGCTACGGTTTTGGATTTGTCGGACTCACTCTGTTTATGATGCAGCAGGTGGCACCCGGACGTCACTCTATGGCTCATTATGCCTTTGCATCGGCCATCATGAATCTGGGCGTGATGCTTCCCGGCATGGCCAGTGGCTGGCTTTGCGAGCATATGGGCTATGCTCACTTCTTCCTCTTCGCTCTCTTCACTGCCATTCCCACTTTCATTATAGTGAAATTCCTTCCTTTTGTACATTCTGAAAAAAACGATAATTGATTAACCCCTTAATTCTTTCAACCGATCATGCAATTTCCCTGGGAAGAACGTCCTGAAGGCTGCAAGGATCCTATGTGGCGCTCAAGCCGCAATCCGATCATAGGCCGCTATGCGATACCTACCTCCAACAGTATATTCAATAGTGCTGTAGTGCCATTTGGCGATGGATATGCCGGCGTGTTCCGCTGCGATAACAAGCGTGTGCAGATGAACATTTTCGCCGGATTCAGTTCCGATGGTGTCAACTGGCAGATCAATCACGAACCGATCAAGTTCAAGTGCGGTAACACTGACATGATCGAAAGTGACTATAAGTATGATCCTCGCGTTACAAAGATAGGTGACCGCTACTGGATCACCTGGTGCAACGGCTACCATGGACCCACAATAGGCATAGCCTACACATTTGATTTCAAGGAGTTTTTCCAGTGTGAAAATGCCTTCCTACCATTTAACCGCAACGGTGTGCTCTTTCCCGCTCAGTTCAATGGTCGCTATGCCATGCTCTCACGTCCGAGTGACAATGGTCACACTCCTTTCGGTGACATCTACGTAAGCTTTAGCCCGGACATGAAGTATTGGGGTGAACATCGCTGCGTGATGAAAGTGACCCCATTTGAAGAAAGCGCATGGCAGTGCACCAAGATCGGTGCAGGTTCAGTGCCCATTCTCGTGCCTGGCGAAGGCTGGCTCATGTTCTATCATGGTGTGATCAACACCTGCAATGGCTTCCGCTATTCGATGGGTGCCGTGATTCTTGATGAAAACGATCCCACCAAAGTATTGCATCGCACCATGGCCTACCTGCTTGCTCCCGCCGCTCCTTACGAACTTGCCGGTGATGTACCCAATGTAGTCTTCCCTTGTGCTGCACTTCATGATCTCGAACAGGATCGTGTGACTGTATATTATGGTGCCGCCGACACTACTGTCTGCATGGCTCACGGCCGCATTTCTGAAATCATTGACTTCATTAAAAACAACTGATTTCCCTACTTTATAAATGACAACAGCCTTGCGATCAGTTCGCAGGGCTGTTTTTGCTTTCTATTCCGATGCCGAAGAGAGCGAAATCGAGTAGGGCGGGATCGTCAGGACAAATGATGCGCATCTGTTCGGTGATCTCGACGGCGGTGCGGCGGTCGTTGGCCTTGCGGGTGATCAGGCCAAGGGAGCGGGCCACATTGCCTACGTGTACGTCGACAGGAATAAATAGTTGCGACGGCTTAAGAGACTCCCAGAGTCCAAGATCAACGATGCCATCGCGCCTGACGAGCCAGCGCAGGGCCATGTTGAGTCGTTTGAGAGCAGTGGCGTCGAGGTTGAGCGGGAGGCAGCGGCAGTCTGACTCGCCATTGTTGGCGGCGGCAAATTCACGGTTCATGGCGGCGGCCAGATGCCATGCTGGTTGATCCGATTCAGGAGCGCCGCAGTGGCGACAGAAATCATCAAGGGATCCATGGCGTTCGTAAATGGCTCTCAGTCCGCGCATCATGTGCTTAAGATTGCGGCCGAAAAATGTGCGATGTATGTTGGTGCTGTCATCGACTGCTTCATAGGCACGCTCCATCATCCAGGCATAAGGTTGCGAGTCCATGGTTTCGGCTATGAGTCTGTCGGCATCGCGGCAGATCATGCGGCGGTTTCCCCAGGCTATGTGGGCGGCGAGCAGAGAGGCTATTTCCGCATCGGCCTTGCTTTTGGCAAACCGGCGCGGAAACTGCACGGGGTCATCGGCTATAAATTGGGGTGAATTTATGCGTGAGGCTTCACTCAGGAGCAGTTCGGCAGTATCTTTATCCATAATTTGCATGTTATTTAGTGCAAAATTACTAATTTTGTGCGTCATGAAAAAAATTGCAGCTATAATATGCGGGGCACTCATCGGTGCCACCGCCGTGAGTGCCGAAGTGGTGGTGTCCCTGTCGGCCGACTATGGTATCATACCCAACCGTAAGGATAACGTTGCGCCAAAGATGGCGCGCGCGCTTGCAGATATAAAAAAAGCATATCCCGACACTCCCGTTACTGTAATGATTGAGCCGGGCCGCTATGAGTTTCACCCAAAGGGGAGCGAGACCCGTGAATATTATATATCAAACCATGATCAGGATAATCCGAAATCGGTGGGCATAGCCATCGAGAATTGGGATGGACTGACGCTGAAAGCTGATGGTGCAGAATTTATATTCCACGGACGTATGCTCCCGGTATCGGTGATCGGTTCACACAATGTTACCCTCAGCGGATTCAGCATAGATTTCGATAAACCGCATATCACTCAGGTGGAAATAGTGGCCAACGAATCTGACGGGATAGTATTCCGCACTGCTCCGTGGGTCGATGCGCGCGTGGAGCATGGTGCCTTCACCGCACGTGGTGAAGGGTGGAGCCTGTCACCGCGTAGCGGCATAGCGTTTGATCCCGAAACGCGCCATGTGGTCTATCGCACGAGCGATCTATGGTGTCCCCTTGACAGCGTGATATCCCTCAAGCAGAAAGGCACCTACCGTGCACCGAAGTGGACCGACAAGCGACTGAAACCCGGCACCGTTGTTGCATTGAGAGGGTGGGGAAGGCCTACACCCGGCATATTCCTGAGCGGCGACAGCGCCACGGTGATCACTGATGTGAAGGTGCACTATGCCGAGGGCATGGGGCTGCTGGCGCAGCTTTGCGACGGTATCACCCTCGAACGCTTCGGGGTGTGTCTGCGTGGAGAGGGCGATCCCCGCTATTTCACCACTCAGGCCGATGCTACCCACTTCTCAGGCTGCAAGGGACTGATCAGCTCTACCGGCGGACTCTATGAAGGAATGATGGACGATGCCATCAACGTGCACGGCACCTATCTTAAGGTCGTTGGGCGCAGCGGTGCACGAACCCTGCGCGGACGCTACATGCATGGACAGAGCTATGGGTTCAAGTGGGGAGAGCCGGGAGATACCGTGCAGCTCATACGTTCCGAAACCATGGAGGCGCTGCCGCAGGTCATGGTAATAGAGAGCATAACTCCCGTTGACAAGCCGACTGAAGCCGGTGCGAAGGAATTTGATGTGACGTTTACCGTAGACCTGCCTGATGGTCCGGGATCCGACACTCCTTTCGGTATTGAAAACCTCACATGGAGTCCGGAGGTATATTTCGCCGACAATATTATCCGCAACAACCGCGCCCGCGGCTCCCTGTTCAGCACTCCACGTCACACAGTGGTGGAGCGCAATCTTTTTGATCATACATCGGGAACTGCCATATTGCTATGCGGTGACTGCATGGGGTGGTTTGAGACAGGTGCATGTCATGATGTGACCATACGCGAGAACCGCTTCATCAACTCGCTCACCAATATGTTTCAGTTCACAGAGGCTGTGATTTCAATCTATCCGGAGATCCATAATCTTGCCGGACAACATGAATACTTCCACAGCGGCATCACGATCGAAGATAATCATTTTGACACGTTCGATGCACCGTTGCTCTATGCCAAATCGGTCGACGGACTGAAATTCCGCCGCAATTCGGTGACGTTCAACAGTGATTTCCCGGCATTTCACAACAATAAGTTCAACTTCCGCCTGCAGCGTTGCCGCAACGTGACCATCACCGGCAACAGCCTTCCCTCCGATCCGTCAATCTCAATCGAGTGACGACGGATTTTTGCAGAAGAGCGAGAAATTGACCGATCCGTAGACTCGTCGCTCCATGAATCCCGGGAGCGACGAAAAGTCGCGTGCTTTGGAGTGCTCCACGATCACGAGCGTGTCATCACCGACGCGCGGTGACGAGAGTATGCGTTCAGGCACGGAGTCGAAGTCTTCCATATCGTAGGGAGGATCGGCAAACACCAGATCAACCACCGGGCCGGCCGTTTCAATGAAGCGGAGTGCATCGCCTTTGACCACCGTCAGCTCAGTGCAGTTGAGCTGCTGGCGCACCTTATCTATGAAGCGCCACTGGGTCGGAGCTTTTTCTACCGCTATGACCGACGCTGCGCCGCGGCTCACCATCTCCAGTGATATGGCACCGGTGCCGGCAAAGAGGTCAATGGCCGTTATGCCGTCAAAGTCAATCATGTTTTCAAGCACGTTGAAGAGGTTTTCACGTGCGAAGTCAGTGGTGGGGCGGGCTGATATGTTTGTGGGAACGTTGAATCGGCGACGGCCGAATTTACCGCGTATAATTCTCATTTTATAATTATATCTGGGTTAACATCAATATGTCGAGCGGAGCTGTGGGTGCAGCTCCGAGCAGGTGGAGCAGATTGGCTGACAAGGTGATGGGCAGCACAGGGTCGACGTATGGCCGCAGCAGTTCGGCCACTGCATTGCGCAGTGCCGACGGGCCGCCGATCATCAGGCGGCAGTCGGTCGGGAGTGCAGCTAAGATGAAGTAGGCGGCATCGGATTCCGAGCCTATTGCATAGCGGTTGGCGAATGTGATCTGTCCGTCTGTGCCGAAGCAGAAAATAAGTAGCCTATCGTCGGTCATGATGGCCCATGCGCGCCGCGGATCGCCGGCCGAATAGTTTATGTGGGCCAGGTATTGCCCCACGGCGGCCAGCGGGTGGGTGATCAGCGGATTGGCGAAAGTGCGTCGCAGGAAATTGAGTTGCTGCGTATCGCAGAGCATGGTTAGGGCCACCTCCCGGTTCAGTCCGAAAGGAGCGGCAGCAACCGGTTCGTTGCTTTCCGGGGCATCGGGCATCAGCGCCCGTGCCACCATCTCTGCTGTGGCTTGATCCTTCACAGGCGGCATCAGGGCGAAGTCGGGTGTATCGATCATCACCGACACCGATGCGAAGTCGGCGGGAAGCATGGGTGTGGCATATACCGCTTCTTCAAGCGACCGGAGCGGGGTGGAGGCCGGTTGCAGTTCCGTCACGCTGAACCTTACGGAACTTTCCACGCTCTCCGGGCCTATCATCATGGTTGTCAGGTGCGTGTCGCTCAAGCGCAGCCATAATTTCCAGAGCGATGTGTCTATTTGCGGATCTGTCATTTTTTGGCGTCGGGATAGGCTATGCGTGAATGATAGATGGTGCGGAGTCTGCGTGCGAAGGTCTCCTTGATCAGCTTTACGTCGCGGAATGCCAGGGGCGAGTCGCTGTGAAGACCTTCGGCCACCTGAGTGTCTATGATCTTGTTGACCAATGCGTCGATCGTGGCGGGAGAGTAGTCGGGGAGAGAGCGCGAAGCTGCCTCCACCGCATCGGCCATCATCAGTATTGAGGTTTCGACCGAGCGCGGATTCGGACCGGGATAGGTGTAGGGAGCGGGATCCACAAACTCGTCGGGGTGCTGTTTGCAGGCTGTGATATAGAAGAAGCGTGCTGTGCCGCGGCCATGATGTTCGGATATGAAGTTGCGGATCACCTGGGGCAGATTGGCCTTTTCGGCGCGCTTGAGTCCTTCGGTGACGTGGCCTGTGATGATCCGTGCGCTCTGCTCCGGATCGAGAGCATCATGCGGATTCACGCCGTGCTGGTTTTCGGTGAAGAAGGCAGGATTGGATATCTTGCCTATGTCGTGATATAGCGCGCCGGCACGCACGAGCTGCACGTTGGCTCCGAGTTTCATTGCGGCCTCGCTGGCCAGATTGCTCACGGCCATGGAGTGCTGGAAAGTGCCCGGACACTCCTTTGACAGTTCGCGGAGCACGGGGTGATTGATATCGCTAAGTTCCACCAGAGCCACCAGCGAAGTGAAGCCGAATATGCGTTCGACCACGAAGATGAGCACATAGGCGAATGAAATGAACACGGCGTTGATGGCACAAAATCCGAATATGCGGCCGGTCAGTGTGGCAAATGAGCCTGTCAGCATCACGTTGACGGCAACATAAGCCAGCGAATAGGCCACGAACACCAGCACTGCGGTGCGCAGCAGCTGCGAGCGGCGCGATAGCTCCTTGAGCGAGTTGATGGCAGTAACGGCCGCCACAAACTGCATGAATATGAATTCAAGCGGATAGGAGGCTATGACCGCGCATATCAGCACCGTCACCAGCAAAGTGAACAGGGCGGTGCGTCCGTCAAAAAACACCAGCACCATGATCGGAATCATTGTGAACGGCACAATGTATAGTCCTGAATTGAAAGCTCCGCTCAATGCATAGGCGAAGAGGGAGAATACGGTGACCAGACCCACCAGAAAGCACACCGCCTTTATGTTGGCCTCGATGCGCGGACGGAAAAAGTGCAGGAAGCCGCCCATGCAGACAAAGAGCAGTATCACGTAGAGGAACTTGGCAGCCCAGGCCCATGCGCGGCTGCCGGCATCGTCGGCTCCGCGTTCGGCCTGCATCTGCTCGAAGGTGCGCAGCACCGTGTAGAGGCGGGGAGAGACGATGTCGCCGCGGTCTATGATGCGCTCGCCCTGTTGCAGCACACCTATCGGCACCGACACCTTCTGGTACTCCTGACGCAATATTCTGTTAGATGTTTCGGCATCGGCCACAAGATTCGGTTCGAGCATCGAAGCGAGTTTCGATGCCTCGATGGCGCGATGATAGTCAGCATCGGGCAACTGCTCCCTGACCCATTCATAGGCACGCATCGGCGAGCGGAATCCTGAAGTGGAAACCGGTGCCGACAGATTGTCGCCCTGTGCCGAGCGCACGTGCGTAAGCCGTCCGGTCACTATGTCGTTGTAGGTGTTCTCATCGACCACTCCGGCGTTAAACACCTCGCGCACCTTTGCCACCAGCCGCTTCTTGCGGTCAGCAGACAGTTCGTTGACCGAATTGAGTGCCGTGGTGAGATTTTCGGTTACGCGTCCGGCCACATCGCCCTTGCGCTTATACACAGGCACGAAGGCGCGCTCCACGGAGTCGCGGGCATGGCGCACGCTGAGCGAGTCCTTGTAGACAGGAATGTCAAACGGTGCCGTGAGCAGAGAGTAGTTCCACGGCCGATCCTGTTCATAGATATATGTGGACTGCGACGAGCGCGGCAGAAAATAGACTATCAGCAGAGTGCCAATTGCAAAGATGGCCAGCCTCAGTGCTGTGAGTGATTTCAGGGGGTTGTTCATACTCTTGTGGCTGAAGTTACACCTTGTATACTTTTGACTTTGTTACACAGATCGTCGACTACCGAGGCGCTTGACACTCTCACCACCAGCCGGCCGGTAAACACCCTGTCGGTAGCCTCTATCGTCAGTTGGCGTATGTCTATGCCGAGCTGAGTCGAGATCAGTGCGGATATTTCCTGAAGGATTCCGTGGCGATCTATGCCCTCCATCTGCACTGTGGCCAGAAACCGCGATTCGGAGGTCTCCTCCCAGGCCGTGGAGAGTATGCGCGGTCCGTAGGTGGCTTTGAGCACTGCGGCGCGCGGGCAGTTGAGTGAGTGCACGGTCACGCTTCCGTCGTCTTCGATAAAGCCCATCACGTCATCGCCGGGTATGGGGTTGCAGCATTCGGCCAGACGATAGTTTGACTCTCCGTTGTCAGAAGTGCGGAGCACGTAGGTTTCCTTGCGGTTGATCACCGGAGTGGCTGCCGGATCGCTCTGTTTGTCGGCCGTGGCCTTGTCGCCCTCTTTTGTCGAGCCGAAGGGGAGTCCGAGGCGGAGTATCTTTTTGAGCAGCGACGACGATGACTGCCTGGCTATGCGGGCAAACGATTCATCAATGTCGATATTGCCCTGACCTATGGCCAGATAGAGATCTTCGCGTGAATCCAGTTTATAATAGCCCATCACTTTGGTGATAAGCTCATTGGACGAAGTGAGTGAATGCCGTCCAAGGGCCTCGTCGAAGGTGCGTTTGCCGCTGTCGATCAGCGGTTGCCGGTCGCGGCGCAGTGCCTGACGTAGCCTGGTGCGGGCTTTGGCTGTGGCCAGAAACGATGCCCACTCAGGCCTGGGATTCGGGTTTTGTGAAGTGAGCACCTCCACCTGGTCACCCGAACTGAGTTTATAGTTGAGCGGCACGAGTTTGTGGTTGACCTTGCCGGCTATGCAACGCAGCCCCACCTCATTGTGTATGGCGAAGGCCACGTCGAGCACCGTCGAGCCTGACGGCAGCGTGAGCAGTTCGCCTTTTGGGGTAAACACCACTATCTCTGACGAAAACAGGTTGAGTTTCAGTGTGTCAAGAAAGTCTATGGCACTTGGCTCGGGATTGTCGAGAATGTCCTTGATGGTGCGCAGCCACACGGTAAGCTCGCTTTCCTCATCGCCCTCGCCCACCTTGTATTTCCAGTGGGCGGCAAATCCGCGCTCGGCTATGTCGTCCATGCGCCGCGAGCGTATCTGGATCTCGACCCAGTTGCCGTCAGGTCCCATCACTGTGAGGTGCAGGGCCTGATAGCCGTTGGCCTTCGGCACTGAGATCCAGTCGCGTGTGCGGTCGGGGTGAAGCTTGTAGATGTCGGTGATGGCCGAATAGATCT